>JAYSRS010000466.1:0-3793 GCA_043720935.1 Saprospiraceae bacterium | reverse complement strand
TTCACGGTTGTTTTATCTATAAATGTGCGAATCCTAACGGATTCGGGCATTAAAAAAAGATGTGGGTAATGGACAGGATGTTAAACCTCGACGACGTTGTATTGTCAAAACGCGTCAATCGTCTCGCATAATTTCTCAAAAATATCATGCACCGAGCCAACACCTGCGATTTTGAAAGCCTTGGCTTTGTTGTCGTAATGCTCCGCAACAGGCGATGTTTCCCCGCGATAGACTTGAAAACGGCGGCGAATAATCTCCTCGTCTTTGTCGTCTGCACGGCCTGAAGACTCTCCCCTCAGTAAAAGTCGCTTCGTGACTTCGTCTTCATTGACAACGAGTTCCACCAAACCCGTAATTTCTTCGCCACGGCTCGCCAAAAAAGCATCGAGTGCCTCTGCTTGTGGAATTGTACGCGGAAAGCCGTCAAAAATAAAGCCTTTGACGTCGGGATTGTCTTTAACGCGTTTTTCAAGCATCGCAATCGTCACGGAATCAGGCACGAGTTGCCCTTTGTCCATATAGCTACGTGCAAGCTGTCCGAGTTCCGTATTGTGCGACAACTCATAACGGAACATATCGCCCGTTGAGATGTGGAACAAGTGATATTTTTTTATCAAATTTTCGGCTTGTGTGCCTTTGCCCGACCCTGGAGGCCCAAAAAGTATAAGATTCAGCATTCGTTTCCTTTTTTTCAGATTTGTGCAAATATACAGGTTTCTATATGTTTTGTCTTTTGAATCCACGATTCGCGTGCAAAACAAATAAAAAGCAATTCTATTTTGGTATTTTGAAATAATATTTTTTGAAAAGTCGCTTTGAGAAAGCAATTAGGTGGAATTTGATAGGGTAATTTTTTTATATTTAGATGCTATTTTGCCAATATGAAAAAGGCAAAAAGTGACGTTTGACCGCTACTTTTTGCCTATTTTCGAGAGACTTGAACAACTCAGTTCACCATTAATCACCAAGAATATTGACTGCCAAATCTTTCAATTTAGGCTTCCAATACTTTGATTCGGTAATGTTTTCTTGCGTCACACCCTTCGTGTTCGTACTGTGAACGACAACCAAGCCTTTTTCGTCGTTTGAAACAACCATCGCTACGTGTGAAACGTTGCGTTTGCCGCCAAAAAAGACCAAATCGCCTGGCCGTGCTTGGTCAACGGAGACTTGTTTGCCTTCGTTGAATTGTTCGGCTGCGCTGCGTTTTGTTTTGATGTCAAAATAGTTCAAAACATACTTCACGAACCCCGAACAATCAAATCCACCGTTTTCGATAGATGCTGAACCCGAACGGTACTTGAAACCCCAATCAGAATACGAAGCAGCGAACCAAGCTACATTTTGACGGCGTTCAGCTAACGGCTCGTTTGACGGAGCGGCTGTAAACTTAACGACCTTCACAATGTTGCTTGACACAGCAGTCACGACAGCAGACGCCGTTGAGGGCGCAGCAGTAGTTAACTTCATCAATGTCTTAGGATTAGGGAACGGGTTGTTCTTAAATTTTTCGTTTTGTCCTGTTTCCGCTTGTACGGAGAGAAATAGTAGTGTAAAAAGTGGTGTAAAGAGAATTGGTAAAATACTGTTCAATCGTTTCGATGGGCAATAATTTTGACGTGATGCTTGCGCGTGTCTGTCCTTAGCCATAACAAAAGTATTTGATGTGTGGTGCCAAAGTTCACCAAATTAAAATAATGTGTCCTTACTTTTATCAGAAGAAAAAATTACCGCTTTGGTTCGATGATTACCTCTTGATGGTACAAAGGTAGGACAGTGTTTTTAATTATTCATCTTTTTTTTCGTTTTTTTCAAATTTTTCTTTTCTTATTGCTAAATTTGCCAAATAATAATTGGGTGAAATGCTTAAAACGGGGGTCGTGTGGGAAAGTGTTGTTGCCGAAAAAAAAACGTTATAAATCACCGAATCTTGTGACAGGCAATAAAAAATGTTTTATACCCTAAAAAGGGTATAAAATTCTGATTTTCAAATACTTAAATTTCCTATTCATGAAAAAAACTTTAACCGCCCTCGGGCTTTTTATGGCCTTTTCGGCCTCTGCACAACTGCTTTTTAGAGCAGAAAAACGCCCACTTTAGGCGTCATAACGTCTCAAAACTCTTTGATTGATAGACCCAATGTTTTTTACTTGGAGCTGTCAGTCGGTGCAACAAACTCGGTCAATGGTATCAAAATCTTCACGGGTCTTGTGGATGTTGGAGACTTAAAAGGTTGGCTATTGGCTGATGTAAGTGGGGCTAAATCCATGAAATTCAACAGTGAAATCGCTATTTTTAACTACTTACACGAGCAAGGTTGGGAATTTGTAAGTATTGTCGAGAACACGCGAACAACGGCTTTATGGGCGCAATTATTTTTTGAAGTGATTACTATAATAGAACGCGTATGTCGTACATTTTCAAACGACAAAAAAAAAATACGTCGTTTGAAACGCATTATTTTTTAGAAATATAAAAATGATGCTAATAAGTAGATAAACGTTTCAAAAAAAGAGACCCCTCAGTATAAAACGGGAATCGTTGATTTATGACAAGAGAATTGGCCGTATTTTTTACGTAAGAAAATTGTTATAAAACGCCGTTTCCAATTTTCCGTGGTCGGCAAAATGCTGTGGAGGCCCCTCAGTATTTTGCCGATTTTTTTTTCATTTTTCGTTTCTCTTTTTTCATTTTTTACTTACCACTTTTCACTTCTCATCATTGCTAATTGGGTGCATCTTAGCAGAATATCTTGTAAGTCCGCGCCTTGCGAACGCGATGGGTCAATCGCTTTGCAAAGGTTTGATACCTTTGCAAAACTAAACTTATTCATCGTTTATCATTCATCGTTCATCATTCCAAAATTATGGAACATCATAAATTCAAAGTAGAAAAAACCGCCCACGTTTTCACGCATGGCTACGCCTCCGAAAAAACCGACTATTTTTGGTTTGTCACGCATGGTTATGGGCAATTGGCGAGTCATATTATTCGAAAATTTCAAGGGTTCGACCCCACCACGCATTTTGTTGCCGCACCCGAAGCCTTGAATCGGTTTTATTGGCAATTCAGAACGAACGTCGTCGGGGCGAGTTGGATGACAAAACAGGATAGATTGGACGAAATTGACGATTATTCGACGTATTTGACGACAGTTTTCAATCATTTCAGAAGCCAAGTGCCACCGTCGGCGAAGGTCATTTTATTCGGTTTTTCGCAAGGTTGCGCGACGCAAATGCGGTGGATACTGAGGGGGTCACCCGATTTTGATAAACTCATTTTTTGGGGCGGCGTTTTGCCCGAAGACCTTGATTATCAACCATTTTGGTCGTATTTTGATGATAAAAAATTCACATTTGTCTGTGGGGACAACGACGAATTTATCAGCAAGGAAGGTATTGACAAGCACATCGCATTAGTTAAAGAAAAAGGTTTGACGATGGATGTTGTGAGTTTTGAAGGGAAACACGAAATTTTGACGGACGTTTTGCAGCACGTTTTTGAAGAAAAAGTAAAATGAACACCCCCTCAGTAAAAACGCCCTTTGGGAGAAATTTTAAGCAAAAATTAAGACCTTCGCCCCGTTATTGGCCACTTTAACAACCGATAACATATCAACTAATAACTAATTATGACTACTATTTCTATTGGCTGCGACCATGCAGGTTTTCCGTTCAAAGAGCCGATTAAAGCCTATTTGACGGGTTTGGGCTACGAAGTTTTGGACTTTGGCACAAACAGTTTGGCGTCCGCCGATTATCCCGATTTCGCGCATCCGACTGCCGAAGCGGTT
>JAYSRS010000465.1:0-11015 GCA_043720935.1 Saprospiraceae bacterium | reverse complement strand
CCGCATGGCGAAAGTCGTTGTTGGTTTGAGTATTACCAAGATTTTGCAGCTACGCCGCATCCAGAATATAACGTATCAACGTTCAACTCCTTCGGAGTTGGAAACATATTTGATAGCTAATCCGTAGGTTTCACCTACGGTTATTCACATTCAATCCCTTCGGGATTTTGGGGTAAATTATTTTTACAAACTCTCTTACCATTTTTATTTATGAATAAGAAAAATAAAACCATTTTACTAACATTTGATGTTGAAGAATTTGATACGGCATTAAGGCATAATATTGATTTAACGATGCTACAACAAATGCAAGTAGGTCAAGAAGGCTTATTACGTATAAAATCAATGCTAAATACTGTTAATAATCCGCCGAGTACGTTTTATACAACGGCTAATTTTGCTGATTTTTATCCTGAAACCATTATCGAGATTTCTAAAAAACATGAAATAGCGTCCCATACTTATTATCACACGACGTTCAAAGAAGCCGATATTCTAAACTCAAAATTGCGTTTAGAACACATTATTGGCAAACCAATTTATGGTTTTAGAATGCCAAATATGGCTAATTTTGATAAAAATTTAATCAAAAAATCGGGTTATTTGTACGATTCTTCGATAAATCCGACCTATTTGCCCGGGAAATACAATTACTTAAAGCATCCGATAACGCCGTTTGCGTACCACAATACGACGGAAATTCCTGCGTCCGTTGTGCCTTACGTGCGGTTTCCGCTATTTTGGTTATCCTTCAAAAACTTGCCTTTGTGGTTGTTTATTTTTTTATGCAATCTGACATTGGCTAAAACAGGTTTTTTAAATCTTTATTTTCATCCATGGGAATTTGCGGATTTAACAAGCTATAAAATCCCTAAATTTATCATTAATCCCGATGGTGAAAAATTAACTAATAAATTGCAACGCTTTATTGCGTATTATCAACAAAAAGAAGAGGTAGAATTTAAAACAACGGTTGAATTTTTAAAGGGTATTGTTGATTAATTTTCACCCCCTCAGTATAAAAGCCATTTTTTGCTCATTTTGAAGCAAAAAACGGCTTTTAAAAGGAATAAATAAATCTAACAAGTAGTAACGGCAAGAACATATAACTGGAAATAAAATACTTTTTTTTAGAACAAAATCAGCATTTTATTCAATTTTAAGCCTATTTTTGTACAAAATTAAAATAAAATGACAGCTCAACAAAGTCGCCCTATTCTGAAAGACATCAAAACGCCAAAAGGCGAAACCGTTTCTGACAACCGTTTGACACTCGCCGAGTATGTCGAACGAGAGGAGTTTTCAACGGTAAAACATGAATTTCATAACGGAAAAATCGTTGAAATGGCAGGAGGCACACCACCACACGCGCAAATTGGAGGCAATTTTTTGACCTTCCTTAATCTCTGTTTGTTCAGAAAAACAGAACGTATCATTGCTTACCCGAACGACGCAGAAATCTACATTCCAGAATTGGATAAATCGTTGTATGCCGACGTTTCAGCCGTGGAGGGGAAACCTATTCTTTTTGCTCACTATAAAACATTGATAACCAATCCTTTACTGATTGTCGAAGTTTTATCTGACGGAACTCAAGATTATGACCGACACCGTAAATTTGAGTTTTATCAAAAAATACCGACTTTCAAAGAATATATTTTAGTGCATCAAGATGAACCCAAAGTAGAAATCTATTATTGCAAAAACGGTAAACGCAATGTTTGGAATTACACCTTCGTCACAGGTTTATCGGAAAGTATTAAATTACAATCCGTTGGTTGCACCTTGCGATTGAAAGATATTTATCGAAATATTGAGTTTTGAGGATTTCACGCACCCCCTCAGTATAAAAGCCGTTTTTTGCTCGTTTTGAAGCGAAAAACGGCTTTTATAGTACAATTTACTTTACTATTGAGAAAGGTTATCTTGAAAAACGGACGCATCTGCAATCGGTAAAATAGCATCATGTAAAGCAGTACCTCTAAATAAAACGAACATAGCACCGCGCGCTGTACCAATAGTTATTTTATTTATTTCTAAACCAAATACTTCAAAAGCCTCTTTATCATTTATCAATTCTCTAAGATTTTCGACTTCAAAAACGCAGAAAAGAGATAAATTACCCAAAGACACATTTTCTTCGTCTTTAATACCAAGCGTGATGTTGGCAATAATATTTCCCTCTTTCAGAACAACTTGCTGTTTTATTTGAACATCAAACTGGTAGCCTTCAACGTCATTGTTATTAGGACGAGCCGAAAGAGTAAACTCACCTAATGCAATACTTTTTAATTGATATTTAGGTACTAAAACCGTTTGTATTGCCGTTTCTTTATTGCTTTTTTTAGTTAATCTCGCCATATTATTGTTTGTTATTGCTTAATTTAGTTAAGCATACGCCCGTTGTTTTGACGCTTTTTTATTGGATAAAGAAAAATTATTTCTGCTAATAGGCTCGCTATCCGATAAGTGATTCGGACTGACCGCCGATACATTTTGTTTTATGATAAAATGACACTTTATTACAATTGGTTGCGGTTCAATCGTTTGAAAAATACTAATGTCTAAGGCTGTTTCAATGTCAGAAAGGGTATCTATCGTGAAATTTTGAGTGCCACTCAACCATTGAGTGATAACAGAATGGTGTTTTTTAAGTCGTTTTGCCAACTCCGTTTGCGAGACATTTTTTTCCTGCATAGCGTCGTCAATTCGGGCAGCTAAAAGCATACGATTGTCGGTGCGGTGTTGTTCGGCAGGTGTAATGCTGTCTAAAAGTTGGTCAAGTAATGTCGTGTTGCTGTTTAATGGCTTCATAGAAAATAGGTAGTTAGTGATAGTGATAGTGATAAATTAGTCCTCAAATTATTATTTTTTTATGTCATAGGTCTGTGTCTTCAAAACTTAAATTGCCTTCTAAATCCATGTCGTTCTTGCTCCATCGAATCTCTTTTTCTAATAGACGTCGGTATATCAATTGTGATACAGCGCGTAAAAAATAATTTTCTTTTTTAAGTTTATCACTTTCTTGGAAAGCGTGCATTGTTTTGGGCTTTGAGCCACCGCCACCTAATATGATGTTAACCATACCGTTACGTATGCAATATAAACGCAAATGTTTGCTCGGTTCATCGAATAGTGCCTTTACACCATCACCGGGAATGCCCTCGGCAGGTTTAAAAAACTTTTCACGCGCACCCGTTTTGTGGGCGATAGTGTGTAAGCGTTCGAGTATGTCTTTTACCTCACGGGGAAAATCAGCGTTGTTTTCTGTAACAAATTTATTTAAGGAGTTTTCATTGCTCTCAACCAACACGATTGTATAGATACTTGCTTTTCGACCACTTAGACGCGCAAGTTTTTGAAGAATGTATGTCATTTATAACTGAAATGTTTTGCAAATGTAGTGCCTAAAAATTGAATAAAAAAAATAAAAATGTCATTTTTAAGTAACATTGACTTGTTTAGGGTACTTTTCTTATGTTGCTTTATTTTAAATACTTTCATACGATAAAAAATCTTCTCGCTCAATTCCCATAAAAAACTACATTTGCTCTTAATTTTTTCATTTAAAATCAAAACGATTACTTATGCTTAATAAAACTATTTCCTACGTTTTCATCATTACGACCCTCGCTGTCACTGTTTCGACCGCGCAAAGTCTGTCAAATTACAATCAAAAAATAATGAACGCTACGGCTAATTTACAACCGACTAAACCTGTTTACGACTACGAAACAGTGCCGAATGACCCGATTGGAACAAAGATTTATACCTTGAAAAATGGGTTGAAACTCTATTTGTCGGTCAATAAAAATGAGCCGCGTTGCTATACAAACATCGCCGTGCGCGCAGGGTCGAAGCAAGACCCCGCCGAAACAACGGGCCTCGCGCACTATTTGGAACACATGATGTTCAAAGGGACGAGTCAAATTGCATCGTTGAATTGGGACAAAGAACAGGTCGTTCTCAAAGAAATCGCTGACCTTTACGAAGCGCATAAAAAAGAAACAGACCCCTCAGTAAGAAAGGCTTTGTATGCCAAAATTGACTCTGTTTCTAATGCGGCGGCTAAATTAGTGGCCGCAAATGAGTATGACAAACTCGTGTCCTCGCTCGGTGCGAAGGGTACAAACGCTTATACGAACAACGAATCAACGGTGTATGTCAACGATATTCCGTCGAATGAACTCGAAAAATGGTTCAGTTTGGAAGCAGAACGCTTCAAAATGGTCGTTTTGCGGTTGTTTCATACCGAATTAGAAGCCGTTTATGAGGAGTTCAACATCGGGCAAGACAATGACGGTCGCAAGGTCTATCAAGGCATGATGTCGGGTTTGTTTCCGACGCATCCTTACGGCACGCAGACGACAATCGGACGCGGTGAGCATTTGAAAAGCCCGTCGCACTACAATATTCTCAATTATTTTAAACAACATTATGTGCCGAACAATATGGCGATTGTTGTGGCGGGAGATTTTGACCCCGACAAAGTTGTGGCGTTGGCAGAAACGCATTTTGGCAACTACGAACGCAAAGAAGTACCGCCGTTTACCTTTGAAAAGCAGGAAATACTGAGGGGGGTCAAAAAGACGGAAGTTTTTGGTCAACAATCGGCTTACGTACAATTAGCGTGGCAAATGCAAGGGGCAAGCACGGCGGACGGCGATTTTGCGGGTATGTTAAGCACGATGTTATACAATCGGCAAGCGGGTTTGATTGACCTCGACCTTGTGCAGCAGCAAAAAGTGTTAGATGCGTCGGCGGGTGCAATGAGTTTGGCGGATTATTCGGGCTTCATCCTATCGGGTCGTCCGCGTGAAGGACAGACGTTGGAAGAAGTAGAAAAATTGCTCGTTGAGCAAGTTCAGCGTTTGAAAAAAGGCGATTTCCCAGATTGGTTGCAAGCGGCGGTGATTAAGGATTACAAATACGGTCAAATTAAAAGTTATGAAAACAATCAATCTCGCGTCAGTTCAATGACCGATGCCTTCGTAAAAGGCGTGAAATGGGGCGATTACATATCTAAAATTGACCGTATGCAAAAGCTGACCAAAGAATCATTGGTCGCTTTTGCGAATAAATATTTGACCGATAATTATGTCGTCGTTTACAAAAGAACAGGCGACGACAAAGGCATTGTGAAGGTCGAAAAACCTAAAATTACGCCTGTTTCTTTGAATCGTAAGGACAAATCGCCGTTTGCAGAAGCGTTTATGGCCAAAGAAAGTCCGCGTTTGACACCTGAATTTGTAGAGTTCAAAAAGGCGATTTCAACGTCAAAATTGAAAAGCGGGATTCAACTCGATTACATCAAAAACACCACAAACGAGACGTTTTCCCTGTATTACATCGTTGAAATGGGCAAATTAGCTGACCCTAAATTGGCGTTAGCAATTAATTATTTGCCATTTTTGGGAACGGACAAATACACGGCGGCACAGTTGCAACAAGAGTTTTACAAGCTCGGTTTGTCGTTCGACGTATTTTCAAACGACGACCGCAGCTATGTGACTTTGAGTGGTTTGGAAGAGTCATTTACTGAGGGGGTCAAATTGTTTGAGCATATCTTGAAAAACGTGAAAGCGGATGATAAAGCCTTGAAAAACATGACGGCGGACATCCTCTCAAAGCGGACAAATGATAAAAAAGATAAGCGCATCATCTTGCGTTCAGCGATGAACAGCTATGCAAAATATGGCAAAACGTCGCCTTTTACGGACATTTTGAGCAAAGAAGACCTCGATTTACTGAGGGGGGATGAATTGGTGGAAAAAATCAAAAGCATCACGAACTTTGAACACCACGTTTTTTATTACGGCACAAAACCCGTGGCAGATGTGGCCAAAATCATGGATGCCGAGCATAAAACGCCGAAGAAATTGAAGCCGATTTTCTCGACAAAAGACTATGCAGAACTTGATATGCCGAAAGACAACGTCATTTTTGTGCATTTTCCGATGGTGCAAGCCGAGATTTTGATGGTGTCGAAAGGCAACGACTACAACGTGAATGAGCAGATTATGTCGAGTTTTTATAACAATTACTTCGGCAGTGGTTTGTCGAGCATCGTTTTTCAAGAAATCCGCGAAGCTCGTGCGTTAGCGTATTCCGCAAATGCCTTTTATGCAACGCCGTCGAAAATGGGCAAAGCGCATTATTACAATGCTTATGTTGGCACGCAAGCCGATAAATTGAAAGACGCGATTACGGCAATGCGGGGCATCATTGACTCCATGCCGATTAGCGAAGGTCAAATTGGTCAAGCGAAGGAATCTGTCTTGAAAATGATTGAAAGTGAGCGCATTACGAAAGCAAATATTTATTGGACGTATCGCGCAAACGTGGACAGAGGCATCGAAAACGACATTCGCCAAGCGCAATACGAGGTCATAAAATCGGCTTCGGTGGCCGATTTGACCGAATTTCAACAGAAATACGTCAAAGGTCGTGCTTACACGATTTTGGTTTTGGGCGACCGTTCCAAAGTGAGTTTTGAGTATCTGCAATCGTTGGGAACGGTGAAGGAATTGAGTTTGGAGGAGGTGTTTGGGTATTGATTTCAGATTTCAGATTTCAGATTTCAGATTTCAAGGATGAAAAAAAGCCGTTTCGAGTTTATCGAGACGGCTTTTTAGTTTTTGACATCGCAACAATTGTTTTTGAGGGCGAAATACTGAGGGGTATAAAAAAACTATAAACGTTTGATTATTAAGGAAATAGTCAAGCATTTTTTACATAACATCAAACGCACACCACAAAATAAACGGCTTATTCTTTAAATTTATGACTAAAACCATACCTTTGTAAGATGAAAAATAAAGTAAAACCTATATTCAACAAAAGAATTTTTTGGGATGTCGTATTCGACACGATAGATTACGATGCCAAAGCGCATTTCGTTATCGAGCGCGTATTTGAGCGGGGTGACGTGGATGATATTCGCAATTGCCGCCGCTACTATGGCGATGAGAAAATTACAAAAGCCTTGTTAAATGCTAAATTTTTGCCCGAAACAAGGATGTATTTAGCGAGTGCCGTTATTAATAAACCTTTAAAAGATTTTAGATGCTGCGCTTTGAGACAGTCGAACCCTATACTCTTTCCGTACTGATTTTGTCACACTACATAAAGAAAAATTTGCAACCCAAAACTTACTTATAACCGTTCCACAAGCCTTAACTTATTTCGCCGATGCTGATGAAAGTGAAGACCCAATCAGTCTAAATAACCAAACTTGGCGTGGTGTCCGTGATTTTATTCAAGAAAAGGTGAGAGACTATTTAAAATGATAGGTAGGTAAAATGATTAAACTTCGTTGATTTTTCATGAAAATACTGAGGGATATAAAACTATAAACGCTTGACTCTCAACGAGATAGTCAAGCGTTTTTTGTTGAAAGTACTCAAAATACTGAGGGGGTCACAATTTTCCCAAAGTCATGTTGCGATAGCTGATTGACATCTCGTTGCCAGGATGCAATTGAATGCCGACAGAGCCAAATATGTGTATATTTTCAGATGTGTAAGTCATTACTTCTACGTTATTTAGCCATACCTTATACGTTTTTCCAACCACTTTTATTTTTAAAGTGTTCCAATCTTTTGGCTTCAAAACCGCTTCAACGCCCTTTGCTTCGACGGGATATTTTAACTTTGGAATATACGGCGAACCCGTCATATCACGTTTCAACGAACCTGACATGCCGATTTGAATTTGGTCATCTTTAGAGCGTAGAAAAATGCCCGAATCCACCGTTCCGTCGCCCATCAAAAACTCGGTTTGAAAGATAAAATCCCCATAACTTTTCTTTGTCCAAAGGTTCGACCCTTTTTTTTCCGCACTGCTTTTGACGAACAAAACGCCTTTGTCGGCAGACCACCACACGTTGTTTTTCGGCACAACCCAACCTTTGAGGTTTCGACCGTTGAAAATCTTTCTCATTTTCGGCGTTTGCGCGTGTATGAGCGTTGCGAAAACGCATAAGAGAGCAGCGATAGCGATGCTTTTTTTCATTAGAAAAGGAATGATTAAAGATGAATTAAATGATTGATTGTCAGCTACTTGTAGAGAATAAAAATGCTTTTTGACGTATGAACGGTTATAATTAGAGGACGTTTTTTGCAAAAGTCCCCCCCTAGTATAAAGCCGCTTTTTCAATACATTCCGAATAAAGCATCGAAGCTATTGCTTTTTTAAAAAAAATACTATCTTTGTAAGAAAATTTAGGATAAAGAATTCAAAATTAATAAAATAAAAAATATGACTAACAGTACAGTTGATTTATCAGAATTGGCCACGAGAGAAAGTGGATTTGTTGAATGGAAAGAAAATGTTGCCGATATTAGTAATGTCATTCAAACAATTGTTGCTTTCTCTAATGATTTTTTAAATCTTGGCGGCGGTTATCTTGTGTGCGGTGCAAAAGAAATAAAAGATTCGAATGGGTTTCAAGCTGTTGAGTATGTGGGTTTAACTGCCCAGAGACTGAAAGAAGTAAAAGAGCAAGTCATTAATGATTGTATGAATTCTAATCGTGTCAATCCACCTATTAATCCAAAAGTAAATGAAATAGATATGCCAAATGACCCAACTCGAAAAGTGTTAGTGTTTACTATTGATGCCTCCCCAAATGCACATTCATATAAACATAAAGATGTTCCAGTTCCAAAATTTTTCATAAAGACTGACTACAATACAAAAGAAGCGAGTAATGGTATTTTAAGAGAATTATTAAGACGAAAAGGGCAACTTGAACCATGGGATAAGCGGATAAATGTTACGGCCTCAGTAACAGACATTGACGAATTAGTGCTTCGTCAATATTTGCAAACAATGAAATTATGGTCCTCTAATAAATCCGTTACTGACTATGTTTCAGATAAAGAAAAGATAGAAGAATTTATTCCAACATTACTGGGTAGAACAGACATAGATAAGCCTTCTTACCCTAAAAATTTCACATTAGCTGTATTTGGCAAAAGTCCAATTGATTTTTGTACGGGTGCTTATTCAATTTTCACTATTTTTGAAGGTGTAGATAAAAGTAAACAAGTTGCTGAAACGCAATGGATAACAGGAACAGTTGTAGAACAAGCAAATAAATTAATTGAATTGTTGAATATCGAGTCAACAATTGCCATTGATAAAAGTTCTGAAAATACGAATCAAGTAAAGTATCCTAAAATTGCCTTGAAAGAGGCTGTTGTCAATGCAATTGTGCATAGAGATTATGAAATTGACCAACCTACGAGGATTGAGGTTTATAACGACAGAGTAGAAATTTATTCGCCAGGTGGGCTTCCTTTCAATTTAGATAAAAGTAAATTTAAAGCGGGTAAAGCACAAGCTTCTTGGAGAAATCAAGCATTTGGTCGAATTTTTCACATGATGAATCTTGCTCAACATCAAGGTTCAGGCATTGAGAAAATTATTACCTCAATGGAAGAAGAAGGATGCCCAAAGCCTATATTTGAGGTGGAAAATGATAATATTAAGTGTATTTTGCCAGCACACTCAAGGCATAGAATAATGAAACAAATATCGGCGGCGGAAAGTGATATAGTGATTAGAAATTATCCTTCGGCATCTAAGAAACTTAAAGCTGTTTTGGATGAAGATATTTACAATTACCGTGCTTTGGAGTCATTTTGTGCTGTCAATAATCTTTTAGAGACACCTGAAAAAGTTTTAGAATTATTTTTAGAGCAAACGATTGATTATCATCAAATTCGTTCTAACACGCTTGTGGTTGTTTCTGAAACATTGAGTTCCGTAAAAAATGATAAAAGAGCTGAATCATTATCAAAAGAGTTATTAGACATTGCTTTAAGTGGACGTTTAGAAGAACGTCAATTACTAAAAGTTGCTTACACGCTTAAAAAATTAGGTAATGATAAAGGCTGTTATGGGTGGTGAAATCGTTATGGATAAAGCTGGCTCAATCTCTAATTGGGCAGAAAAATTTAAACTTTTAAATAACGGTAATAACGAGCCAATACAAATGTATTTAGCTTCTTCATCTATTAATCAGTTAGGTACATTATATTTATACTTAAAATATTGGGCTAAAGCAGATGAAAATTTCTTAATGATAGATGAACCAGAAGAAAATTTACATCCTGAAAGTCAAATAAAATTAATTAATTTATTATTGGAATTCGGCAATTTAAATAATCGTGTCCTTATTACTACACATAGTCCATTGTTGGCTGAAATAATTAATAATTATTTGGTTTTAGGACAATTAAAAGATAAATCGAAAATCGCCAATGATTTAGGTTTAGTTGATGTTGATTTAACACCCGAAGATACAGGAATATATTATTTTAATGGAGAAATCGTAACAGAACATAAAGTGGGCAGTTATGGGACAATTTTTAGTTCATTTAAAGAAGCACAAGATAAAATATATTCTACTGGTGAATATTTAGGTGAATTAATGTTTAAGCAACTAAATAAATCGAAATAAAATAATGTTTCCATTAAAAAACATCAGAGAGCATGTTACAACACAATTAGATACGACTGTTACTGTGCTTAGAAAGCATCGAAGTAATAGCTAAATTCTTATTGAAGAAAGAGTTGACAATAATAAAAAGGTTCAAAATAATACTGAACCTCAACCACTTCTTAAAGTGTGTATTACTAATGTACCAAAAGATAATGTTTGGATTTTTGAAAACGAATTTAGTCATTCAAAATATCCACTTGCTGATTTAAATAATCAGAAAGGTGCTTATACTTCTGCGGGTTCTAAAGTAGAGAAAACGATTATTTTGCATAGAGATGAACGTTTATATCTGTTTATGTTTGAGATGAAACGGACACTAAATATTGATAATTTTGTCAAAATCAAAGATAAATTAGAAAGCTCACTATCTACAATGTCAGTTTTTATATCAGCACATTTTGACTTCCCAAACTTTGAAAACTCTGAAATTTACCCTATTGGTATTTGTTGTTATAACTACGAAAATTGTAGCTTAGGACGTGATTTTAAGGAAAGTACAACTAAA
>JAYSRS010000464.1:0-3808 GCA_043720935.1 Saprospiraceae bacterium | reverse complement strand
AAAGTGAAAACGCTTTTTCCTCAGCGGTGTAACCGCTAAACCGCTTGTTTTGCGGTTACACCGCATTTAAAATCGGACGTTTATGAATTTTATTACCGAGATTTTGCAGCTACGCCGCAATGAGATACCCCCTCAGTATTTTGCGACATAAAGCCGATAATTCCGATTAATTATTCGTCGTTAAGTATTAATTATTTGTCGTTAAGTATTAATTATTCGTCGTTAAGTATTAATCACTAATCACAATGCTTTTCAATAAACTTACACCTTCGCTAATTGCTAAAATAACCGCTGCCGTTGGCGAAAATGCCGTTTTTACGGACATCGAAACGCGGGACAAATGCAGCCGAGATTATACCGAGCATCTCCAATTTATGCCCGACATTGTTGTTGCGCCTCAAAATACGGAGGGGGTCTCTGCACTCTTAAAAATCTGCAACACGGCGCGTATTCCTGTTACTGTGCAAGGGGCAAGGTCGGGTTTAGCGGGTGCGGCGTTGCCCGTTGAAGGCGGTGTGGCGGTGTCGATGCACCGATTTAACCGCATTTTGACGATTGATACCGATAATTTTCAAGTGACGACTGAACCTGCTGTGATTACGGAACATCTGCAAAACGTACTGATTGAACACAATTTATTCTATCCGCCCGACCCCGCAGGACGTGGTTTATCGTTTATCGGCGGCAATGTGGCGACGAATGCAGGTGGGCCCAAATGCGTAAAATATGGTGTGACAAGAGATTATGTATTGAATTTAGAAATTGTATTGCCAAACGGCGACATTATGTGGACAGGTGCAAACGTCTTAAAAAATTCGACGGGCTACAATTTGACGCAACTCATTGTCGGCTCAGAAGGTACGCTTGCCGTTGTGACCAAAATCGTTTTGCGGTTGTTGCCTTTGCCGTCTTTTAACCTGCTTTTACTCGCACCGTTTGACAATGCCGAAGACGCTTGCAAAGCTGTTTCCGCCGTTTTTTCGACGGGAATCATCCCTTCTAGCTTGGAATTCATGGAAAAATGGGCGGTCGAAATGTCGGCTAAATATTTGAAAATCAAACCTTTACATACATCTGACCAATTGCTGATTGAAGTAGATGGCAACGATTTGAACACCTTGCAAAATGACTGCGAACGCATTGCCGACATCCTCCAAAACTTCAACGTCGGCGAGATTTTATACGCTGATTCGGATGCTCAGAAGCGCGATTTATGGCAATTGCGGCGCAATGTCAGCAACGCCGTCAAGCAATTGGCCACCATAAAAATAGGGGAAGATACGGTCGTTCCACGCGTCAAATTGCCCGAATTACTGAGGGGGTCAAAATTAATCGCCGCCAAATATAATTTGGAAACCATTTGTTGGGGACACCTCGGCGACGGCAATTTGCACATCAACATCATCACCGAAGCCGCCTTGACAGACGCTTTTTACGAAGCTGCACACAAAGCTAAAAGAGAGATATTTGAACTGACAAAATCGCTCGGCGGGATGCTTTCGGCGGAACATGGGGTTGGTTTGGTTCAAAAACCCTACATTTCGATTTTTTATGACGCAGTTCACCTCAATATACTGAGGGGTATCAAAAATGTGTTTGACCCGAATGGAATTTTGAATCCAAATAAAATTTTTGCGTCATAAAGGCGTTTTCCACGAATTTAGATTTAATGACATTAACTTAAAATTCAAAACATCATGAAAATTACAACAAAAACCCTTTGTTTATCACTTATTTTGATAATTTTTTCATCGTTATCGCTTCTTTTTGGGCAGCAAAATACGATTACTTCTGATTCCGACAACCTCGCAAAAGCATGGTTTGATGAAGCCTTGTACGAACCCGACAATGCCCATAAAATTGCTGCATATAATAACGTGTTGAAACTCAATCCAAATTCGGCGGATGCCTACAATAATCGCGGCGTGGCTAAAAAACATTTGGGTCGTTTTTCGGAAGCTGTTGCCGATTATGACCAAGCGATTTTATTGAAACCCGATTTCGCTGTTGCTTATTACAATCGTGGTGACGCTAAAAAAAATCTCGGTCAATACGAAGACGCGCTTAAAGATTTCAATAAAACAATTGAATTGCGCCCCGATTTGCCGCAACCTTACGGCAGCAAAGGCTGTACACTCGTTGCATTAGGCCGTTATAAAGAGGCACTCGCGCCGCTTAATAAATGCTTAGAAATGGATGATAAACAGGTTTTTGCTAAAAATTGTAGAAAAGAAGCGATAAATGCGCGGAAAAAGTAAGTTTTGTTCCTTCTGAATGACAAAACCTATTTTTTTTGTCTGTCTTTTTGCAAAAACTTTAAAATCTCGAATTTGGCTTTACATTAGCGGCAGTTTTGTTGAAAATACGCCGTTTATCCGCAGATTTTACGAATTTTCACGAATTTATGACCTAAATACTGAGGGGGTTGCGTTGTCGCGTGTTTTTGTCATTCAGAAGGAATCTTTATTTTCTGTGTTATTTTATACGTACAAAATAAAGATTCCTTCTGAATGACAAAAAAACCAACCTTATAATGACTTCATTTAATTTTGATATAAAAAGTAACAATTATGTCCAATTTCAGAACGCAGCCCGATGCGCCCAAAATGACACCCTATTCCGCTCGACTCGCCACGCATGAGTTGTGGACGCGCCGTGCGTGGCGCATTTTTTGGGGTGGTTTAGGTACTTTATTTGTCAGTATCATTCTTTTTTCCTTGTTTACGCCTTCTTTCAAAAGCCTTGAAGACCCATCTTTGAACCTCGCTTCGGAGGTTTTGGCACAAGACGATACAATGGTTTTAGGCCGTTTGTACATCGAAAACCGTGCGCCTGTCAACTTTACAGCATTGCCCAAAAACTTGGTTTCGGCACTCGTTGCGACGGAAGATGCCCGTTTTTTTGACCATTCGGGCATTGATTATGAAGCCTTGGCACGGGTTATCAAAAGCGCAGTTTTGTTCCAAAAAGGGCAAGGCGGCGGCTCAACGATTTCGATGCAATTGGCCAAGTTGCTGTACAGCGACCGCGATTTCAAGAACATGAATTTTTTGGAAAAAGCTCTCGGCTACTACTACAGAAAACTAAGCGAGATGATTACCGCCGTGAAGCTCGAACGCGCCTACACGAAGGAGGAAATCTTGACGATGTACTTGAATTTCTACGATTTTGGCTACAATGCCCACGGCATTCGCGCCGCTTCAGAGGTATATTTCAATAAAATACCCGATAAACTGACGCTTGCTGAATCGGCGACTTTTGTAGCTATGTGCAACAATTCCTCGCGTTTCAATCCCGTTCGCTTCAACGAACGAACAAAACAACGCCGCAATTTGGTCTTGAATCGCATGGTTGTTGCGGGATATTTGAAGGCGGCAGATTGCGAAACGACTAAAAAACTGCCTGTTGACGTCTCGCGTTTTAAAACCCGTACCCACAACGATGGCCTAGCAACTTATTTTAGAACAACGCTCGCCGACGACGTGAAACGCTTGATAAAGGATAAAAATATCACAAAAGCCGATGGCTCACTTTACGACGTTTACCGCGACGGTTTGAAAATTCATACAACAATTGATGCCGATATGCAACGCCTCGCCGAAGAAGCAATGCGCGAACACATGGCTAACTTGCAAGCTAAGTATTTCAAGGTTTGGAAAGGACGCGACCCGTGGACTTACCGCGACGCCGAAACAACCGACGACATGATTCGCTCGCGTTTGTCGGGACTTGATGGGCAAATTCGCAGTTCCATGCGTTATCAATTGCAAAGAGGTAAGTTTTTAACCGAAATCATTGACGATATTGA
>JAYSRS010000463.1:0-3813 GCA_043720935.1 Saprospiraceae bacterium | reverse complement strand
AAACAGCCTTCGGCACGGTCAATTTCGAGCATCATGGGCGCGTCAGACGTTTGTGCAACGTGGCGTAGGAACAATTGTCGTTGAGAAATCATGCCGCAAAGTTGCAACGTCCCCGTGACTTCAATCGCTTAAATCGTCAAAATATTCTCATAAAATGCCTCCAAAACGGTCGTTTTTATGCCATTAAAAACACTTCGCCTTGAAATATCGTTTTACATTTGCGAAATTTTAGCGATTCCAACGTCGTCGAGGTTTTAAACCTCGACGACGTTTTCAAACCATCCGTTTTATTTCAAATCTTAAAAAAAAACAACGACATGAAAAAATATTTGTTCGTTTTAAGCATTCTTGCAACTCTTGCAACCGTCGCTTGCGACACATCGAGCAAAGCCTCGACCACGCAAACGCTCGCACCTGCGCCGCCCATACAAGAGGCCGTCGTCGCTGCCCCCGTTGCCCTTGACACGACCCTTTCTCCGATGGAAGCCAAAAAAGGATTTAAGAAAAAAATGAAGATGGATATGATGCAAGCAGCTCCGATGACGCCCGAAGAAAAGCATAAAATGCTGCGGGCCGAGGAAAAACCCTTGCCGAAAAACTGATAGCAATTTTCGCTTTAGCCTTCCACGTTGCGGCGTAGCTGCTCAATCTCGGTAACATAGCCTACATAAGTCCATTTTTCAATGTGGTGTAACCGCAAAACCGCTTGTTTCGCGGTTACACCGCGTAAAAAAAAATGGTGAGAAGTTCAATATTACCAAGATTGAGCAGCTACGCCGCCGTAAAAAAGTCAAAGGGGAAATTGCTGAAAATTCAAAGATGTCCTTCTCAATCCTTTGATATTCAAGTTTTTTATATCTTGGAATTTGGGATTTGAAATCTGACAATGAGCTACCATCATTTTATAAATAAAACATTACTCAATTAAAATTCTAAAAAAATGACTAAGCAAATCGCCGCGCTGTTTTTCGCTGCCTTGTTCATCATCGCTTGTTCGGGCGGAAAAACGGCAATAGCCAACGCCGCCAAAGCGAAGGATATGCCCAAACCGACCCCCGCAGTATCCGACATAAAAGTGACGGCTGAAACGGACACAATGCCCGATGAACCCGTAAAAGGAGAAATCGCTGAAGCCCCAATTCCCGATACTTTGCCAACGTATCGCTCGACGGTGACGCTCGACAACGATATTGTACACACCAAATTGGACGTTAAATTCGATTGGAAAAAGCAACAACTCAACGGCAAAGCATGGGTAACGGCCAAACCGTATTTCTACCCAACATCGAACATAACCTTTGATGCCAAAAACTTTGACATCGCCAAAATTACGATGGATGGCAGCCCTCAAGCCTTGAAATATGACTATAAAAACGACCGTTTGACCATCAATTTGGGCAAAACGTTCACCCGTAGTGATAAGTTTACCGTTTATATCGAATACACGGCTAAGCCAAACGAAGGCGGCGTCGGTGGTTCGGCAGCGATTACAAGCGATAAAGGTTTGTTTTTCATCAATGCCGATGAAAGCGACCCGAATAAGCCGCGTCAAGTCTGGACGCAAGGCGAAACGGAGTCAAACAGCCGTTGGTTTCCGACTTTCGACAAGCCAAACGAGCGCATGACGAGTGAAATTTACATGACCGTTGAAGACAAATTCAAGACTTTGAGCAATGGTTTGATGAAAAGTTCTAAGAAAAATGCCGACGGAAGCCGCACTGATCATTGGTTGATGGATATGCCACACGCGCCGTATTTGGTGATGATGGCCGCAGGTGAGTTTGCCGTTGTGACGGAAAAATGGCGTGGAAAAGACGTAATGTATTACGTTGAACCGAAATATGAGAAGTACGCAAAGGATATTTATAAAAACGTTCCCGAAATTTTGGAGTTTTTCTCTACCCGTTTGGGCGTCGTTTATCCTTGGCAGAAACTCGCGCACGTAGTTGTCCGCGATTACGTGAGTGGCGCGATGGAAAACACGACGGCTATTATATATGGTGAGTTTATGAACGGCACAGCGCGGGAATTGGTTGATAAAGACCAAAACGAGTCGGTTGTGGCCCACGAAATGTTCCATCATTGGTTCGGCGACTTGGTGACGGCGGAAAGTTGGTCAAACTTGACGGTCAACGAATCGTTTGCTGATTTTAGTGAAGCCTTGTGGTTTGAACATAAATACGGCATGGATGCGGGTGATGCACACCGCCGCGAAGTCATGGACGGCTACATGGGCGAATCGGAAAATAAAAAACGCAATCTTGTTGATTTTAAATACAACAACCGCGAAGATATGTTCGATGCCCACTCGTATAATAAAGGTGGTGGCATTTTGCACATGTTGAGAAATTACATGGGCGACGACGCATTTTTTGAAGGAATTAAGAAGTATTTGACCGATAATGCCTACAAAACGGGCGAATCGCACCAATTGCGCTTGGCTTTTGAGGAAGTTTGCGGACAAGATTTGAACTGGTTTTTCAATCAATGGTACTACGCTTCTGGCCATCCTGTGTTGGACATCAAGTACGAATATGACGAAGCGGCTAAGAAAATGAACGTCGTTGTGAAGCAAAATCAAGAGCCTACGAATGGTGTTCCAGCCATTTTTGACTTGCCTTTGGCAGTTGATATTTACGATGAAGCAGGTAAAAAACCACGTCGGGAGAAAATTCGGATGACAAAACGGACGCAAACGTTTTCTTTCGACGCACCGACAAAACCTGCGCTTGTTGATTTTGACGGCGACCGTATGCTCCTAGCTCAAAAAACGGAGAACCACACCGAAGAAGAATATATGTTCATGTTGGCCAACTGCTCGCGCTATCTCGCCCGTGCGGAAGCCCTTGAAAACCTCCGCGAAAGCGAGAATCCTAAGGCTCAAGAGAGTTTGAAAATGGCTTTGAACGACAAGTTTTGGGAAATTCGGCAGTCGGCGATTCAAGCCTTGAAGATAAAAACCGACCCCTCAGTATTAGACAAAATTGCGCCTTTGGCGGAATCCGACCCGCGCTCAAACGTGCGTTCGGCGGCGTTGTCGAAGCTCGCGGCGTCGAAAGATGCCAAATGGGCAGCGACTTATCGCAGTGTTTTGGCCAAAGAGCAAGCCTATCCCGTTATCGGTTCGGCTATGCAGGCACTCTACAAAGTGGATGCCCCTGCGGCAATGGAAATGGCTAAAAAGTACGAAAACGACGAAAATCCTGACCTCGTGAACAGCGTTGGCTCAATTTACGCCGACAATCCGAAAGCCGAGCACATTGACTTTTTTGAGCGCAGCTTGACAAAAGTAGATGGCATGAGCGGCATCGGTTTCTACGGTAGCTACATCAAAGCTCTTGATAAATTGGGCACTTCGGAGGCTGATGTAGCGACTAAAATGGGTAAAATCCGCGATATTGGCGTCAATCAGTCGCAATCGCCTTGGCGTCGGTTTGCATCAGCAAAAGCCTTGAACGATTTGCGAAAAAAATACAAAGGCAAATCAGAAACGCTCTACGCCGATTTGACCAAAATGCTTAATGAAATCGTGTCGAAAGAATCGAACGAGCAGTTGAAAGCGATTTTTTCGCAGATGATTGTGCCGTAAGAGATTTCAGGGATTTCAAATTTCAGAGATTTGGGCATTAAAAAAGCGCAGCGTGGGTTAATCACGTTGCGCTTTTTTCTTGAGATTTGAGTAAAAAATAGGATAAATACTGAGGGGGTGTAAACTTACCGTCCTTTCCCACAACTTTTTAAAAATTGGTATTTAACGAAAAATGGCTTTAAATTCAACGGTTTCGACAGTTTTGGAAGTCGATATTTTGTTTT
>JAYSRS010000462.1:0-3814 GCA_043720935.1 Saprospiraceae bacterium | reverse complement strand
AGCAAAAAAGACACGCTCGCCCTAGAAAAATCCTTTAAATGGCGATTTTCGAGCGTAGCGAGAAAGAGCCAGTAACTATCAAATAATTTTGTCCACGCACTTATGAAATATTACCTTAACTTTGCAGCACCTAAACGTCTCGGACGTATCGAATAGGAAGGCTTAGGCTTCATAATTCATAGGTAAATTAATCCGCCAAGTTCATCACTTGGCGGATTTTATTTTATACATCGTGTGAAAAACAAGCCGACTGACTTTGTTCTTTTTCAAACTGCTGATAGTGCGTACCTCTTTGATAACAAACGTTTTATGTTCCATTTTTTTGATAAATTGGATTAAAGGCAGATTTGTACGCCTCGTGACCCCTGCAAGTTGTATTTCGTCGGAATATAAAAAAACATCTAAAAAACGCTCAAAATCTTCTTTTTCTACGGCAATTTGTCCGCGTCTTGCCTCTGAAATCGGATTACCGTGTTGTTCAAGCGTGTGAATAATGCCAAAATTATCTATACACACCCAATGTCCGTTTATATCTATACCCGTTGCTTCTTGCACTTTTATTGCAAGGCTTTCGGGTACAATGAACAAGTCTAATTTTCGATGAAAAGGTGCTTTAGTCGCTAAACATTCATCGTACAAAGCGGATATAGCGGCTTCTATTTGCTCAAAATTGGGTGTTTCCATCATTTTCTCTTGTTTTAATGGTAAAATACTGAGGGGTCTTATTTCCCTTCGATAAGCTGAATATCTGCCTTATCCGTTATGTCGTACAACTGATACACAAGGGCGTTGATTGCCCCCTCAGTATCGGCTATCTTTTTTTCTAAGCGTTCACGCTCACGAACGCTTGTCGCACTCGATAGGTCGGTTTTCAATTCCAAAATGCTTTCTACGTGCTGAACAATAGCATCATGCGCTTTTTTATCCGTTTTTTTACTCAAATCTAAATCGGGAAAAGGGATGCGTTCCGTCGTCGGATTATAAAATTGCATCGTCCGAATGGCATTTGCAAAAATAAAACGGTAAGCGTACCAACTCACTAAGTGAGAGTTCAAGATTCCTAAAATGAAATATTTAGAATAATCACTTGAATTAATGAGTTGAATAACCGTATTGACAATGACAAAATCAGACAATTTAATATTGTCAATAGTCGTCGCTATAATTTTAATATGCGGCACAGGATTGGCAACGTGCGCCACTATTCGTTGAACATATACACTATTTTCCTTCAAAAACGCGCAATCGTTGTCAATATATTTTTTAGAAATAAAACCTTTGATATTGCCTTTGAAATTATAGCGGCTAATTTCAGCACCACCAATTACTTTATAATCAGATTTAGTTTCTTGCGTATATTTTTGATTAGGAATACCTTGTTTATTTATCGTAAAACTATTCAAATTTTTACTTTGCTGCTTCACTTTCAACCCAATTTCAATTTCATCGTTGCTCACGCCGTTGAGAATAAAGCCAAAATCTCCGCAAAGTTTTTTATCAATTTGCCCGACTTCGACAATTTGTTCG
The DNA here is from genome assembly GCA_043720935.1 of Saprospiraceae bacterium. Lineage (GTDB taxonomy): Bacteria > Bacteroidota > Bacteroidia > Chitinophagales > Saprospiraceae > JAAFJT01. The sequence continues at coordinate 2,287 of JAYSRS010000462.1, read as the reverse complement.
CCTTGCCGAATGAGGGAGGTGAATGATTTTTGTTTACTTTCTTTTCGAGAAATATAAAGCGTCATTTCTAATTTGACTTCTTTCCACACTTTGGAACAATCCACAATGAGCGTTATATCCTCTAACAATTTATTGCGTGTTTTCTCCCAATTTGACGCATAAGTGAAGGCTTTTGGAATGATAAAGCCGTTAAAGCCGCCTTTTTTCAACCAATCTTGTTGCGTTTTAACCATAAAAACGGCGGCAGTATCGGTATTGCCAATCGGAAATTTAGCAGCCAAATAGCTTTGGACATTTGCTGACAATTCCGCACCATACGGGGGATTTCCCACAACGGCATCGAAGCCGCCTTCTTCAACGATGATTTTTCTGAACGCTGTTTCCCAATCAAAGGGGTTAATATCTTCAATTTCTGCTTTCGATACTGAGGGGTCCCCTTTTTTGACATCACCCGCAACGAGCGAATTGCCACATCGAATGTTTAAGTCAAGCGACGGCAAAACGCGCTCGGAAGTTGTTGCCAATTGCTTGACGGACGCCGCCGTTTCTCCTTCTAACGCCTTCAAAAGTAGGGATAATTTGGTTACTTCAACGGCTTGCGCGTCGAGGTCAACGCCATAAACGTTGTTGAGCAAAATGCGTTTGCGCTCAACGTTCGTTAAAGAACCGTCGGAATTGTACGGTTTTAGATTAGTTTTGACGTATTTAGGATTTTTTTTGTAATAATCAACGTGCCAATCCAGTAAAAACTGATACACACCAAGCAAAAACGACCCCGACCCACACGACGGGTCAAGTATGCGTAAAGCGGCTACTTTTTCGGGTGTTTTGCCTTCAACGAGTTTTCCGACCGTGTTTTCAACGATATAATTGACGATATACTGAGGGGTATAAAAAACGCCTCCCGCTTTGCGTACTTCGGGTTTATCGTCAATTTCTATCTTATGGTTTCTATCAATACTAATCGTTTTACCTAAAAAACGCTCATAAGCATTGCCCAAAATCTCAACGGGAATATAATTAAACGCATAAGGCGAGTCATACAAACCGTCAATAATTGTTTTAACGGTTTCATCAGAAATATTCAGATTTGCTGTGATTGTATCGCGGGTGAAATTGAATAAATCGGAATTGTAGCGGGAAGCCGCTTTTTTAAAATCTTGAACTAAGGTTTTATAGGCGTTGCCTTTTGAGACTAAAACGCCTCTGAGTTGGTCATCAGGTTCAATTTTACGGTCTTCGCAAACCCGTAAGAAAATGATGCGGTCGAGGATATTTTGAACCGCAAAATTGAGGTCGTCGGTTGTAATGTGGGGATTATTTTTGAAAATATTACGGGCTAAAACTTCGCGCCATTCATTGAGTGAATTAACAAAATCGGTGTCAAGTGTTGAATTTCCACGCTGTTTGGTCTTGGTTTTCGCCAATTCCAAGAGTTTTTTATTAGAAACGGATTCATAAGAAAGGTAATCCCAAATTTGGTCAAACTTGGAAACATACTCACTAAAAATGAAGTAGTCAATCAAAAAAGGGCGTTCCACTTTGTCGTCTTTATTAGGTTGTATCGTGCAATCAAAAACGGCAAGTTCCTCGAAATCTGTCACAAAGCCAATCGGTAATTTGGCTGAATAGGAATAGTACCGCAATTGATAAGCCGATAGCTTGTGCGTGCGAATAAGCAACGAAGGTTTTTTGGCTTCGATAAAAAACTGCTTCGTTCCGTTGATGTTAAAAGTATAATCGGACTCTTTTTTATTAACGCTATTTTCCACATTGATAGAGTCTTCAACAATGACTTCACGTTTGAATTGAGGTAATCCAAGGTTGTTTTTAAAATCCCAACCCAATGCGATGATAAATTCGTCAATAAAATCGGCTCTTACACTTGCTTCTTTGTAAGTGCTTTTAGTCTCCGTAAATTGGGTGTGTTGTGCTTGAAATTTGAGGGCAAGGCTTTTGATAATCGCCTTTGCTTCTTCCTTTGTCGGTCTTTTAAAATCCATCCGTTTGCGTTAATAATTAGACATGAGTAATACTTTTACACCGCAAAGGACGTGAATTTTTCGTAATTTGAGTACCCCTCAGTATAAAATCAAAAAAAGCCGTTTTCCATTCGCCCCACGAACAGAAAACGGCTTAAAACACACCAACCAAAAATCAGTTTTTTAGAGAAATTTTGTAGTATTCCTCATAAGTAGGTGCGTTTAAATAAACGGGAATTTTATTTTTTGCAAATTGTTGATTATCAACGTATTGTAAAACTCATAACTCATCATTTATAACTCAT
>JAYSRS010000461.1:0-3815 GCA_043720935.1 Saprospiraceae bacterium | reverse complement strand
GCTGTCTTCATTGATTTGAAACGCCACATCGTCGGCTTTGTAATACGTTGTGCCACAAGCATTTGTGGGATTATCGAGGTACAAACCAAACGGAATCCATTGCGTTGAAGGGCAACCGCAAATGTTTTGTGTATTGTCCAATTTATAGCGTGTGCAACTCAACGGAATAACTTGATTGACCGTTACTGAAAAACGACATTCGGTGCGATTGTTAGCCGAATCCCGCGCCGTGTAAATCACGTCCGTTGTGCCTAAATTGAAGGTCTGACCGCTCATAAAATTGCTCACTACTGAGGGGGTGCTGCAATTGTCCGTAGCCGTCGGAATTGTCCACGTTGCGACTGCCGAAGTTAAAGGGGTATTGATGGAAATGCTTGAAGGACAGTTATTAAAAGAGGGTGGAATAATGTCATTTAAACAAAAATTAGGCGGCGGTGTACACGTCACCGATTGTGGATTCGACAAGCTAAAGCCAAAACCGCCGCGTTGTCCGTTGCCTAATGAAAATTGGCCACTCGCGCCCAAAATGCCGCCGTTTTGACCATTCGCCGATGTGCCAACTTGGAACAAACCGTTGCGGCTTGATACCGAAACGGGTGCATCCGTTCCAATTTTTATCGTGCCAATCATGTTGCCAAAATACCGCCACGCGTTAGCGATTATTACGGCACTATCGCGGTTGCAACCGTCCAATTTAGGCAAACGCGCCGTGGTTTTTTGGAAAAAAATGTCCACCACAATCGGCGTCCACGTCAGCGAGCGAAACGTGCCTTTGAGCGTTGCCGTGCTGTCGGCGTTGATTTGAAAACTCACCGTGTCGGCTTTGTAGTATTCCAACCCGCAATTATTGGCCGTTTCCAAGTAAATTCCGTAAGGTCGGAACTGAAAATCGGCGCAACCACAGATATTATTGGTGTTGTCCACGTTGTATTTTATGCAGCCCGTCGTCGGAACGGTTTGCGTAACGGTAACAGTGAAACGGCATTGAGTTGTATTATTACTTGAATCTCGCGCCGTATAAATGACGTTCGTCGCGCCAATCGGGAAGGCTTGACCGCTCGAAAAGTTGCTCAATACTGAGGGGGTGCTGCAGTTGTCCGCAGCCGTCGGCGGTGTCCACGTAGCGACAGCCGAAGTCAAAGCCGTCGAAATAGAAATATTTGCGGGGCAATTGAAAAATGCAGGTGCTTCCGTATCCCCCGCGCAAAGGTTGACGGGTTGTGGACACGTTGCGGGTTGCGGCGTGGCTAGAGTGATGTTAAAATTGCCCATTTTGCCGTTGCTCAACGTAAATTGACCACTTGCGCCTAAGGCCGTGGCATTTTGCCCACTCGCGCCGACGCCCATTTGAAAAAGGCCGTTTCGGCTAGAAACCGTTAGCGTCGGGTCGTTGTCAAACTTAATTGTCCCTGTCATTGTGTTAAAATACCGCCAAAAGGCGGCAAAACTCAAGGAACTATCGCGGTTACAAAGTTCAAGTCGAGGCAGACGCGCCGTCGTTTTTCCCAAGCGAATATTGACAAAAACGGGTCTGAAATCGTTGAAACTCCGAAACGTCCCAATCAACGCCGCCGTGCTGTCGCTGCTGATGACAAACGCCACGGTGTCGGCCTTATAGTACTCACCACTACAACCGTTCGGGGCTTCGATGAACAAACCGTAAGGCTTAAAAAGGTCTTGAGGGCAACCACAAAAGTTATTGACATTGCCAACCGCGTAGGTTGTGCAAGTTTGAGCAATGCTCACAAAGGGGAGAAGGTAAAAAGAGACGGCCAAAAGTAGCTTTTGGTGGTTTTTAAAGTTGAGATAGAACATGGGACAGAGTTTGTTTAGTGAAACAATGGAACAAAATTACGGAAATTATATTCGTAAAAAAGCATTGTGTGGATTGAATATGCTCACTTTTTCGTAATTTATACCAATTAAGTTACAAAACAAGTGTAAAAAAAATGCAAAAAGCCGAACAACGCGCGTTGTTCGGCTTTTGTTAACAAGGTTTTGACGTTTCCTTTTATCGCTTTTTTCTATCTGATTAACGTAATATCCCCTTTTTGCGTCAACACTTCTTTCGTTTTCGTTTCAATTTCCAAATAATACACAAACACATCGGGCGGCATAATCCGACCACCAAAAGAGCCGTTCCATGCGTAACTCGCCGCCGCATCGGGGCTAAAATCATGCGCCGAAAAAACACGGTTCCCCCAACGGTCAAATATCTCAAATCGGTTGATTTTGGCCACCTCAGCACTTGGGTAAATCTGTAAAACATCATTCGCATTGTCGCCATTTGGTGAAAAAACATTGGGGACAAATTGTTGATAACAGTTGCGAAAAACGATATTTATCGAGTCTTTTGAGTCGCCACATTCATTCACCGCTTGTACCCAATATACACCTGATTCTTTGACAAAACGCGTCGGTTCACGCTTCGTATCGTTCCAAAAATAGATTTTTGTATTGGGTAATTCAGCCGATAGAAACAGCTCATTCTGACCTAAATCTCGACATAAAACGGTATCGCGGCCAAGGTTTATGGGGCTTTTTTTCTTGAAAATAACGTTGTAACGACGGTCTAAATAACATTTGCCATTTGACGCAATGACTTGATAAATGGCTGATTTTGAGACTTTTAGCAATGTATCTTTTGTACCATTTGCCCATTGATAAGACGTTGCGCCAGCAATATTTGGGACTAAGTTAAACACGGTGTCGCAACTCACCGTATCAGTCGTTATGCCTTGCCGTTCGTTGAAAATTGTTATCGAAGCGGTGTCCGTTGCGCGGCATCTCCCGAAGGTTACGGTCAAACTGTAAAGCCCCGTTTTGACGGCAGAATAGGTTTGTTGACGGCTGCTATCTTGCCACAAAAAAGTGTAAAGTGGTGACGCAGGCCCCCTCAGTAAAATGGTATCTTTGAGGCATATAATCGTGTCGCGGCCAAGGTCGAACAGCGGTCGTGGCAGCACCAAAACGTGGGTGGTATCGTAGCTGATGCACTGCCCGTTTGCAACGATAACATTATATCTTCCCGCCGTTCTGACGGTTAATGTGGCCGTTGTGTCGTCAGTATTCCAGTAATAAGACACCGCATTTGTTGCCGTAGCGTTCAAAATGACGGAATCACCTTCGCAAAATTTCAAAGAATCGGGTAGGGGCAAGGCCGTCGGCGAACCGTCTGCAATCGTCACCGAACCCGCGCCGATGCAACCGTTAAAATCCGTAATCGTGACGCTGAATGTGCCAACAAAATTAGTCGTCAAAGAAGCCGTTGTATCGCCGTTCGACCATCGGTAGGCGCGACAATTTTGTTCCACGAAAACCGATGTCGAGCGTTTTGGACAGATGTAGGGCGTTCCGCCAAAGGTCGGTTGTGGGTTTTGAAATGCCGCAATAAACTTTGACAGCGTATCCATGCGCCCAGTCGAATCGGTCGTGATAATGCGATAACTACCTGATAATGAAACAGTTATCGTTCGTGTGGTATCGCCCGTTGACCACCGATAGCTGCGAAAACTATCCGCCGCTATCAACCGTGCCGACCCGTTCGGACAAAAGCCGTTGTCGCCCGTAATTGTGAGCCTTTGAGCCGATATACTGAGGGGGTATAAAAAAGCAATGAGCATAAAAGGTAGGACGAAAAAACGGCCAAAAGCCGCTTTATTAATGTAGCTTTTCATAATCGGTTGGTGATTTTATCTTATAAATGGTTGATTATTTATTAGAGTTTTTATTACTTGATAATCAATGAGTTATCTCTATTTATAATTCCGTTACTAAATATAATCATAAAAAACGAACATAAAATTTTTAATAAT
>JAYSRS010000460.1:0-3823 GCA_043720935.1 Saprospiraceae bacterium | reverse complement strand
TTCAAAAAACAAGCTGCCTCCTAAAAAATTCTTCAGATGGCGATTTTCGAGCGCAGCGAGAAAGAGCCAGTAAAATACGCTTTTATTTACTTAACGTTCCTTATTCAGAAGGAAACTAAAAAATCAGCGTAAATCTGTCGTATCAGCTAAATCAGTGGCCCATAATAGGGGGTTTATTTGCCAAAAACACGCCGCCAAAAACTACGAAACCAACCACGGTGTTTACGCGGTGATTTTGTCTTTGATACTGAGGGGGTAGTTTGAGAAGGCTTGTTTACATTCACCGAATTACCGAAAGGTGATTGGCCGCTTACGCATTCCGATACCATGACGGCGTACTGATTTGTACCGCCCGATTCAAACTCGTAGAAGATGTATTTTTGGGTATTAGGTGGAAAAATGCCGATGATATTATGCCCATTTTTAAAGTCAACTTGCCCTTTTTGAAAGCGATAAACGACGTATTGAAACGGTTGACGCTGCGGATTTAAGGTACTTGGTCGCCAATTCAAGACGATTTTCCCGTTCACATCGCTTGTCATTGTCCGAATTTCGGCAGGTTCACAGGTTAAAAATTGATTATTTGTATAGACTTCCGTTGGTTCAGAAGGCGCGCGATAATAGTTCAAACGTAAACTATCGCCTACACCTAATGCGTTCTTAATCAAAGATTTAGAGCTATAATGCAACGAGCCGCCGACGTTTGGCAAGCTGCGCGCCAAGCGAATTTGACGGGGAATTTCGTTTGGGTCATTCCAATTGCGGTCGTTGCCCGTAGTTGTCCCGACGCGGTAGGTTGCATGACCCGCATAAATCGTTTTTCCTGCCGCATTGTCCGACCACCAACGCATGATTGTCTCATGGTCAATCAAACGCGAACCCATCGCCAAATAGGCTTGCGGCGCGACGTAATCAATCCAACCTTCGCGCAACCACTTTCTAACATCTGCATACAAATCATCATAACAAGTCACACCCGCTCGCGTGTTTGAGCCTTCGGGGTCACGGCTGCGGTTGCGCCAAACGCTGAACGGACTGACGCCAAACTGAACGGCGGGCCGCAATCGCTTGATGGTTTGAGAGAGTTGGGCAATCAATAAATCAACATTGTTGCGCCGCCAATCTTCGATGTTTGAGAGGCCATTTGGATATTTTCTGAACGTTGAATAATCGTTAAGTTGTTCATTTGGAGCTTTGTACGGATAAAAATAATCGTCAAAGTGAATGCCATCAACGGCGTAACGACTGACAATTTCAGTAATAACATCGTTCATGTGCGCCCGCACTTCGGGCAAGCCTGGATTCAACAAATACTGTTTGTTATAAAGCAAACACCACTCGGGGTGCATCCGCAAAACGTGATTGGGCGAAAAATTTGACCGATTTGGATTGTCTGTTGACACACGATAGGGGTTGAGCCATGCGTGAAATTCCATACCGCGTTCATGTGCCGTGGAAATCATAAATTCCAACATATCAAAATTATTTGCTGGCGCAACACCCGATTGCCCCGTCAGAAAACGCGACCACGGCACCAAATTCGACGGATAAAAAGCGTCGGCCATTGGGCGAATTTGAACAAATAAAGCGTTGATTCCCAAAGATTTATGCTTATCAATTAAGCGAATCCATGAATCTCGGAGCGACACATCGTCCGTCGTCGGGCTTGCAGGATAATCAATGTTAAAAACTGAAACGACCCAAACGCCGCGCATTTCGCGTTTCGTGGAAGATTGGGCAGATAGGTAGGATTGGAGCAATAAAAGGAGCAACAAAAAGGTAAAACGACAGGGGATTAATGGGTAATTTTTCATTGTAAAGAACTGTAAAACGGCGGTGTATTTTTTTAATTATTTGATTATCAGATAGTTGTGTTTTTTTTGTCATTCAGAAGGAATCTCTATCGTGTACATTGCTCCACACAATAGAGATTCTTTCTAAATGACAAAAAAAATAGCCACCTCAGTATTTTCACGTTTTTACGCACTTCTTAATCAATCGGTAGCAGTCATTTTCAAAAAACGAATATTTGAATTAGCAAATGTAGCAGTATCTATTTTAGAATTATCAACAATGTAGAGGGTGTAGCCCAATTTAGTCAAATCGTCAATATCCTTACTTTGAGGCAAATATGGATAAGCCACGCAGTTATCGTGGTAAAACATACATTCTATGTAATTTTCGACGTTGAAAACGACATTTTTTTGATTTTTACTGAAAATGGACGACCAATTTTTGATAGCCGAGGCCATCATTTTATCTTGCTTTTGGTCGTCAAATGGCTTCACACGCTCATAACCGTAGCGAGCAGCTAAGACAATTATCGCTGTTACAAGCAGTTTACTCAACCAAACAGGTTTAAACGGTCGTTCCAATAAGTCCCAACAAAACAAGGCTTCAATGATGAAAACGGCGGGTGCAGTAAACAACGGATAGGCTATCATTTTTGTTGGAACAAAAGAAAAAAATACGTAAGAAATTATTAACCAAATACTTAGAGATACTATTTTTTCATCTTTCAATCTTTTTGAAACAAAAACGATGAACCATAGAAACACGATGTAAATCAATTCGTTCCAAATTTTAGATGCGTGGGCGAGTTGCCAAAAGACGCTACCCGTGTGTCCTTCAACGGCTTCGGTGAGATGTAGAAAATTGTAATAATTCTCCCACATTGCTTCTTGCGGGAATGTCTTGTAAATATAGATTTGCCACGGTGCGTAAACGGCGAGTGCAAGGACTAAAATCACGAAACAATGCCCTAGCGTTTTTAGTAACGCCCCTTTTTTGATGGTCAAAATAAAGAAAATCGGCAAGACGATTAAATCGGGAAACGACTTCGTTAAAATGGCCAAACCCGTTGATAGGCCGATGGCTATAATTGATTTTATTTTTTTATTTTTTGCATATAAAACTGTAAACCAAATAGATAACTCAATAAAAAACAAAAAGACAGTATCAATATGGTCAGTAGATTGTCTGCCTGCGGCAAGTTCAATAATCAATCCATTGACCGATTGAAAAAAGGCGGCCAACAAAGCGGTTTTTTCATCTGTGAAAAATTTAGCAATCGAATACGTCAAATAAATGCAAGCAACCGACAGTATCAACGACGGCACGCGAACAGCCCCCTCAGTATTTCCGAACAAATTGAGGCTAAAAGACATCAACCACAAACTCAACGGCTGTTTGTGCAGCCACACGTGATTGTTCGACCAATTATGAAAATCGTAAGGCAATAGCGGCGTTTTATAGAGCAACGGAACGAGCGGATTTGAAACAAGATTTTTGGCCACAAGCGCGTGATAGCGTTCGTCCCACGCGTGCAGGAAGGCATCCGACAAGCACCAAAGCCGTAATAATGTGCCGCCGAAAAGAATGTAAAACAAGGCTTTTGACAGCTCATTGGCCTTGAAATTCAAAAAAGATAAACGATAAATAGCGATAATAGTAACTATAAATAACGCTCCTTTTAGATAAACTAATTGATTCATAGTTGTTAATGAATTAAAAAATATTTTATAGAAATTAAATTATTAAGCGTTTAAATTAAATGTTTTAAATAACTGAATAAAGGTGTTTTTAAAAAAAGGTGCTTTCATATTTTTTAAAAATGTTTTGTCCAGATACTTTTGCAAAAGAAATATTTTTTTAATCATTCTTAAAACATTTAAATTATGCGAATTAAGAGTTGGAACTCCCTAAATCCGTTAGGATTTACACGTTTATAGAAAAAATAAACGAAAGAGACCCCGAATCCAGAGGATTCGCACGTTGAAAGTTTGATAGCAGCTTAAAAAACGTGCGAATCCTCTGGATTCGA
>JAYSRS010000459.1:0-3825 GCA_043720935.1 Saprospiraceae bacterium | reverse complement strand
ATTTTCTTTCAAAAAACAAGCTGCCTCCGATAGATTTTCTCCACGCACGCCTTTTTCGCGCAGCGAAAAACAGTGCGTAAAATACGCTTTTATTTATTTCGCGTTACTAAGCAGTAAAAAATGGTGCAAATCAAAGTGTTAATAGCAATTAAAAGCAAATTAAAAGCTGTTTTGATTTTTTAGATTGCGGCGTAGCTGCAAAATCTCGGTAACACAAGCCTACAAGCCCCATTTCCCCTATGGTGTAACCGCAAAACTGCCTGTTGTGCAGTTACACCGCGTAAAAGAACCGTTGATAGTTTAAATATTACCAAGATTTTGCAGCTACACCGCCCAGAACTTATTTCTGCCAACGAAGGCAGTAATTCAACACTTTTAAATGTCGCTCATTTGGCAAGTGGCACGTATATTCTGACGCTCAACGATGGCGAAACAAGCGTTAATCAACGGTTGATTAAACAATAAGTTAGTGCAATCGTAGCGATTCCAACGTCGTCGAGGTTAAAACCCCTGTCCATTACTCACATCTTTTTGAACAGGACATTTACGTAAAAATCCCTTAGGGATGGCGCATTTTGTAGCCGTGGATTTCAATCCCCGGGTCTCAATTTTCGCCTTTTTTCTTGAATCCCGTAGGAATGGGACACATAAAAGCCGATTATATGCGCCTACCCGACGGGATTCAAAAAACGTTGGTGGTTATTCATCGGCGGATTAAAATCCGCCGCTACAATATGAGCCATCCCTACGGGATTTTGAACAAAAAAAGATGTGGGTAATGGACGGGGTTAAAAACCTCGACGACGTTTAGTTACATAGTGAGGGGTTGATTTTATAGATTAGTTAACTCAAATCCTTGGATTTATTGCTTTTTTGGCTTACTTTTGCAAAAAAAATAAGGAAATGAAAAGTTTTAGTTTTAGACAATGTAGCTTAGAGCTGCTTGAAAAACTCTTCGATATTGAAGAAACGGATAGCCTCACCGCTATTGAGGATTGGATGGTTCGGAAAGACACGACTACGCTGACTAATTTTGAGCAGATGTCAATTGAGCATATCCAAAAAAATATGAAACGCAATATTCGGGCTTGGAACGAGCAAGAATTAGCCCTCAATTTCATCGGCCCAATGCTGAGCCTTATCACGTTTTCTTCTAAAAAATATAACTTCTTTGCCGAACGCCTACTTGATGCCACATTGAAAGATGTGAACGGCGATGATGTCGTTTTAAGTGGTAAACCCGATACGATTGTCGCGTCTGGTTTTCGTTCGCCCGAAGTCCCTTTCTTTGCTTTTCACGAACACAAACCCGAAACGGATAGCAGTGGCGACCCCGCAGGACAAGTTTTAAGTGCCATGCTCGTTGGTCAAGCAAAAAACAATCAGCCTAAAGAACCGATTTACGGCTGCTACGTGATTGGTCAAAACTGGTATTTTCTTGTTTTGGTGGATAAATATTATACGATTGCACCACCCTTTGCCACGACGAACGCAGAAGTTTTTGACGTTTTCAAAGCATTAAAAACACTAAAAAATATGATTGAACAACGATAGTGTATCGTGTCAATCTAAAAGTACCCCCTCAGTACAAAGTCGTTTTTTACGCCCAAAATGCGTAAAAAACGGCTTTGTACTGAGGGGGTACTTTTAGATTGAACATTTACTAAAGTTATGAGTTTTACTGATAACGACACCAAAAGATAGACAATAATATCGTGGACGTTGTAAGTTTGCGTCCCCTAAAACAAAAGGGCTACGCAAGGTGCGGATGCGCCACAACCGTAGGGTAATAAACGACGTTCAATAGTGCTTAAAATGACACCTCAAAACGCGTAAATTCCACAGATTCACGGCCTCAAAATCGTACTACATTAAAAATAATGAAACTATAGAACAATGGAAAGTCATGCACAATCAGGCACGTCAGGTGCTAAATGCCCGTTCTCTGGAACGGCCCTAAACCCAAGTGCGGGAACGGCCTTGAAACACAGCGCAGGGGCGGGAACGCGCAACCGCGACTGGTGGCCCAATCAATTGAAATTGAACATCTTACGTCAGCACTCTACCCTATCCAATCCGATGAATGCGGCGTTTGATTACGCCGAAGCGTTCAAATCGCTCGATTTATCGGCCTTAAAAAAAGACATCGAAGCAGTGATGACGACGTCGCAAGACTGGTGGCCAGCCGATTATGGCCACTACGGCCCTTTCTTTATTCGCATGGCGTGGCACAGCGCGGGGACGTACCGCACGGGTGACGGACGCGGCGGTGCGGGGGCAGGTATGCAACGTTTTGCCCCCCTCAACAGTTGGCCAGACAATGGCAATTTGGACAAAGCACGCTTGTTGTTGTGGCCGATTAAACAGAAATACGGTAAAAAAATCTCTTGGGCGGATTTGATGATTCTTGCGGGCAATTGCGCCCTTGAATCGGCAGGTTTCAAAACGTTTGGTTTTGGTGGTGGTCGCGCCGATGTTTGGGAACCACAAGAAGACGTGTATTGGGGTTCGGAACACACTTGGCTCGGCGACGAACGCTACACAGGCGACCGTGAGTTGGAACAGCCACTTTCTGCCGTTCAAATGGGTTTGATTTATGTCAATCCCGAAGGGCCAAACGGGCATCCCGACCCACTCGCCGCCGCACGCGACATTCGAGAAACTTTTGCGCGTATGGCAATGAACGATGAAGAAACCGTCGCGTTGATTGCGGGAGGACACACCCTCGGCAAAACACACGGCGCGGCTGACCCTGCTCAATTCGTCGGTGCTGAACCCGAAGGCGCACCTATCGAGCAACAAAGCCAAGGTTGGAAAAACAGTTTTGGCACAGGCAAAGGGGGCGATACCATCACAAGCGGTTTGGAAGGTGCGTGGACAACAACGCCGACTAAGTGGAGCAACAATTATTTTGAAAATCTCTTTGGTTTTGATTGGGAATTGACCAAAAGCCCCGCAGGGGCGCACCAGTGGACACCGAAAAACGGCGGCGGTGCAGGAACTGTTCCCGATGCACATGATGCCTCCAAAAGTCACGCGCCGTTTATGTTGACAACCGATTTGTCGTTGCGTTTTGACCCCATTTACGCGCCTATTTCGAGACATTTCTTAGCAAATCCAGACGCATTTAACGATGCTTTTGCCCGTGCTTGGTTCAAATTGACGCACCGCGACATGGGGCCACGCGTTCTTTATCTCGGTGCAGAAGTGCCTTCGGAAGAATTGATTTGGCAAGACCCCATTCCTGCCGCAACGCACAAAGCAATTGACAATCAAGACATTGCGACGCTTAAAACGATGATTGCCGCGTCAGGCTTGTCGGTGTCTCAACTCGTTTCGACGGCTTGGGCATCCGCTTCTACGTTCCGTGGTTCGGACAAACGCGGGGGCGCAAATGGTGGTCGGATTCGTCTTGCCCCGCAAAAAGATTGGGCCGTCAATAATCCCGAACAATTGTCGAATGTGTTGGCAAAATTGGCAGACATTCAAGCCACATTCAACGCCGCGCAAACGGATGGAAAAGGCGTTTCTATCGCCGATTTGATTGTTTTAGGCGGCAGCGTAGGTGTTGAAAAAGCAGCAAAAAATGCGGGTCACGACATCACCGTTCCGTTCACAGCAGGTCGCACGGACGCGTCGCAAGCGCAAACGGACGTTGACTCCTTCGCCGTTTTAGAGCCTTTGGCCGATGGTTTCCGCAACTACGCCAAAACGCGCTACACGGTATCGGCAGAAGAATTGTTGATTGATAAAGCGCAATTATTGACCCTCACCGCACCCGAAATGACGGTACTTGTCGGTGGCATGCGCGTGTTGAATACAAAC
>JAYSRS010000458.1:0-11104 GCA_043720935.1 Saprospiraceae bacterium | reverse complement strand
TTAAAAAATCTTTTAAAGGGCGTCTTTTTCGCGCAGCGAAAAACAGCCCGTAAAATACGCTTTTATTTATTTCACATTCCTAACAGAAAGCGAAGTTTTCAAAATAGTTTAGACAATTACCAACTTATTTAAACAGGCTCCTATGAAGTCTGTAACTCAACATTTTTTTTCATTAAATCATATTTGATATTATGGAGTACAAAAGTAAAATATTCGAAAAAATAGTAAAGGATATAAAAAGTAGAATAGAAGAATTTAATTTAGATTTTCATCGTACTCTGCTAGATGAAATGGTGATAAAAACGCTTTCATGTCAGTTTTTAGACGATGATAATGATTATTTTTATTCCGACGAAGGATTGAAAAATGTTTTTGACATCATGAAGCAAAAGAGAGTTGCTGATACCAATTTAGAAAAACCTTATGATTACATTCTCATTAAAGATGGTTTATTTGTAGAAAGTGATATTTTTGACAAAAAAGATTGTAGCAACATTGTAAAAGCTATAGCACAAGTTGAAAGTCTTTCATTTAGAGAAGGTTTTTATCTATTTACAATTTCAAGCGAAGACATAAATAACGATGATTCAGATAATCTATTCATACTTTGTGTCTTTAATCTAAAAAAAGAGCTGCCCGTCAATAGCGAATATTTTAAGAACAGAATGTCTCAATTTTTAAAATATCCTTTAGATTTTTTTAATAGCCCAATTGTCATTAAATATTTTGAATCCATCAAATTTAAAATTGATGTGGGCAACTACGCGCATACTATTTTTAACTCCTTGCCGAATTCACTCACTATTATTGGGTCAATTGTGGGATTTATGGCAGAACAGCACCCCGATAGCGATGATTATAAAAAGATAAATAAAGCATACAGAAGTCTAAGAGTAACAGATTTGAGTATGCGTATTTTAGCGGGGAAAGAGATAAGAGAAGATGATATAAAGGGTAAAAACATAAAGGGAATCATAGATTTCATTACAAATAATAGTGTTTTAGCTGAAAGTATTGCCTGTAATCTTGATTTCGAATACTACAATGCAGCTTGGGATTTTCCAAGAATAGGCGAAGAAAAACATATTTTTTCTATTCTTTTTAATTTGTGGCACAATGCTTCAAAATGCAATACTTACTTAAATGATGAAAATGAGACCGATACTTTCTACTTAAAAATGGGGCATGATTTAGATGGGAACTTAAGAATTTCTTTCAGAAATCCTTGCGACAATGCAGAATCGAAAGAAGAAGTAAGCAAATTGCTGTCAAAAAATAGAGTAAATCAGCGTCAAGCAAAAGGTATGTACATCATAAAAGACACCTTAAACAGATTAGGTTGGGCATTTGATTCAAATAGTGCTGTTCGTGATACAGAAGTAGAAATTATCCTTTTAATCAAAGCATAAAGCAAAACAAGATGAATATTTTATTTGTTGATGATGAAATTAAAGATAACCTAAAAGAATTGTTTGAGAAAGCAGAAAGCATCGCCAAACAATTTTATCCTAATGGCCATACTTACAAAAAAGTAAATGTGGAACAAGCATTAACGTTCCTACGAAAAAACGACAATGAAATAGGTAAAAGCCTTGACATTGCTGTTATTGACCGTTATTGCCCAAATCCAAATGACGGCGAAAGATTGGCGAAAATCATTAGCGACGAATTTCCTCATGTTTCCTTAGTCATGCTTACAGGCAAAGGAGATATAGAAGAACGCTATGAGTTAGCTAAACGATTACTGCGTATGGGTTTTTGTGATTTTATCGATAAATCTGAATTTCATAGCACTTTAATAAAAGCAGCTTTTGAACGTATTTTTTCATCGCAAAGTTTGGCAGTCAAACAAAAAATGAAAACTCGGATTGAGACAAATTGGTTGAGTTATATTGAATCATTGAAACAAAATGGTATTCGCTGGTTAGCTTACGATAAAGCACGTTGGTTATTGGTTGCGAAAGCACTCAATCAAGAACCCGCACTTGACCAAACGAATTTGAGTTATGTTCTGCATGAATTACAGAACCTTTGCGAACAAGATGTTCAAAAAGATGTATCTGAATTCACATTTACTAAACTAAAAAATTGTAACGAAGGAAATGCCATAAACTGGTTATTAGCTATTGAGCGTTTTTGTTCAAAAGAATTTAGCGAATCAGAAATTAACGCATTGAATAGGGCTAAGAATGAAAGGCTATCAGGCAATAATATTTTCACCCGATATTTATTTAGCTTACGGTCAAACTTAGATAAAAATCCTTACAACAAAGCTTTATTGTTTCTTTATGAAGACAAAAATAACCAATTTAAAGCACTTCATAAATTTCCAGACATAAAAGCAATCAAAGAAAAAGTAGAAAAAGAGATTAAAACAGCTATCGAAAAACCTTCATTTTCTACTTATATTACTCATATTTCTAACAACAAAACATTAGATGTTTTATCGGATTTACAAAAAATTTTAGGACAAAAAGAACATATTGATTACTTAAACAAGGTTATTTCATTTACTGCCCGTTGGAATGAAGCAAAAAATAATGAAGATTTTGATGTCGCTCCATTAGAAGAGATAAGAAGAGAACGCAATAAAATTAATAAAGCTTTATTGGATTTATTAAGAGACTTGCAGCAGGAAGGGTTTTAGAACGAAAAGTTTTAAAACCGTCAATTTTATGAAAAGCCGTTTAATTCTTTTGAGTTAAACGGCTTTTTATCAATTCAACGTTCGGGGAACTTTTAAAGTTCCCCGAACGTGCGCCGTACCATAAAGCCGATAATTTCGAAACAATATGTCAAATCCAAAATCGCTCATTATTTCTGCTAAAAAAATGCACAAAACCTTGAAAACCATTCTTTTAAAGCACGATTTTTCGAAAAAACGCGCCGAAGAATGCGCCGCTATTTTTACGCAAAATAGCGTTGACGGTATTTATACGCATGGCATCAATCGGTTTTCGCGCTTTGTGCAGCACATTCAAAAAGGCTACGTCATTCCCGATGCAAAGCCGACACGCGTTCACCGTTTTGGCGGCATCGAACAATGGCACGGCAATTTGGGGGCGGGGCTGTCGAATGCCATTTTTGCAACCGAACGGGCGATGAAATTGGCTAAAAAATACGGCATTGGCTGCGTCGCTTTGGCACATACGAATCATTGGATGCGGGGCGGGGCATACGGTTGGCAAGCGGCGAAAGCGGGTTTTACATTTATTGGTTGGACAAATACCACGGCGAATATGCCTGCTTGGGGCGCAACAAATCCGAAATTGGGCAATAATCCCCTTGTTTTTGCAACACCTTACGGGGATGAAGCCCTAGTTTTGGATATGGCAATGTCGCAATATTCGTTCGGAGCGATGGAGTTAGCAGTGCTGAAAAACGAAAAACTATCCGTCGTAGGCGGCTACGATACGGACGGTAATTTGACGAATGAACCCGATTTGATACTACAATCGTGGCGGTCGTTGCCCGTCGGCTTTTGGAAAGGTGCGGGTTTGTCGTTTTTATTGGATGTGCTAGCAGCTCTTTTGGCCAACGGATTGGCCACGCACGAAATCACGCAACAACCCGCCGAAATGGCGAGTTCGCAAGTGTTTATTGCTATTGATATGTCAAAATTAGCGAATTATTCAAGCATTTCAACGACAATTGACGGCATTATTCAAGATTATAAAACGTCAATTCCTATCAGTGAACAACATAAAATCAGCTATCCGAGTGAGCGCGTTTTAGCGACGCGCCATAAAAATAACGCAACAGGCATTCCTGTTTTAGAAAGCGTTTGGCAAGAAGTTTTAAGTTTTCTAAAATGATTTTTTAGAATAGATGATTAAGCACCCCCTCAGTATTTTGCTCAATTGTGCATGAATTTGTACAGCAATATAAAAAATAGTAAAAGAATAGGGTGTAACAATTGTATCACCTAAACGATTATTTAAGTACGATTATTTGTCTTTTTCAGTACAATTAAAATAGATTTTACAATGAAAATACTACTTAAAATTTCTCTTTTTACTGTTTTTCTGCTCGGTTTAGGCGGTTTTGTTTATGCGGAAATCATTGACGAAGACATAACTTCTGATGAAAAAAACCTTATCGGCACATGGACGTGTCAGACAACCGAGGAGGAGAATGACTGTACGATTCTCTGGAAAATCAACAGAGACAAAACGTACGAAACACACGTTCTTTGCGATGAAAATGAGCAATGGGGCAAAGGAACTTGGGCGTTTAGTCAAGGCATTTTTTTGCAAAAAACGGACGGTAAAACGTTTAAAGCCAGTATTTCATGGCAGAATGACAATGCTTTTACGCTCACTATTTTGGACAATGGCGTTTCTGAATATGAAGGTGTCAAGCGTTTTTATTCGCGCACGACTCAAAAAATACCGACAAATACGACCGCCGCCGCACCTCAAAATGACCCATCCGCCGAAGGACATTACAGTCCCGCAGGTGTCGGTTGCATCTATTGTTTTGGGACAGGAAAAATGATTTGTGACGTTTGTGGTGGTAGTTCTCAAGGCTGTTCCATGTTTAGTTGTCAGTATGGTAGAGCGAATTGCTCACATTGCAAAGGTCGGTCGGTGGATAAATCTGCTAATGCCTATCAAATGGCCAAAGTGCCTTTTCTTAAAAATGTTGTAGGCACTTGGAAAGCCTACGTATCTAACGACATTTTTATATTTTATGGCGATTCCTTCAATTATGGCTTCTTTTTGGAATGTAAAAGCGGCGATAGTAACTTAACAGGCACTTGGACAATCGAAGACGGACTTCTTAAATTTGGCTTTGTGGATTACGCATCAATATGGCAGCATTATGGATTCAATTCATTTAATGCCCATGTCATGGAACTACACAATACCAAAACTGGTAAACTTTTAAGGCTTACAAAAATGAAATAGGTCACAACTTACCCCCCTCAGTATATACTCTGCTGCAATAGGTTTTGTGCATTTTCAGTCACTTGGATTAAGGTGATTCTATTGCTCGCTTCGCTCGCAGAAAGGGAGAAGATGTGGTTCATTTTTCGGCAAAGCCGAAAAATAAACCACCTTCCCCTCTTTTGCGAGCGAAGCGAGCAATAGAATCATTTGCACAAAACCTAATGCGGAGGAGTATAAAATGGAAAAAGCCTTAAAAACGGTCGTTTTCAAGGCTTTTTCCGTTTACAAACGGGTGTGATTTCAATTTAATATCAAATTGAAATCACACCCTTAAAAACAATTGAAAACTGTATTTTTACAAATTTTATTGTCAATCAACTTTTACATTTTGTCAATAGTTATTGACAAAATGTAAAAATTGATTGAATCATTATCCATTATCCTTTTTCTTCTTGCCAAACGGGTCCCATTTATCCAACTTATCTTTCAATTTATCCGCTTCATTTTTCACTTTTTCATTTGTACCCGCTTTTTTCAAAAGGCTATCGGCAGCAGAACCCGCTTTTTTACCCAATTCATCACCCGCCCGTTTTTTAGCTTCTTCGATAGCCTTGTCTTTGGCCTCGTTGACTTTTGCCGTTGCAACGCGATTTATGGAATCCAAGGCACGGTCGGCGGCTTGTTTAGCCTTAGCTTTGGCCTCGTCTAATTTTTCGTTGGCCTTAGTAATCACACTGTCTTTTGCTTTCTCAACGGCGGCGTTGACGGCGGCAGTTGCGGCGTCTTTTACAGTCGTTTCGCCGTCACCACCCAATACTTTCATCGCCACTTTTGGGGCTAGTGCCGAGCCTGTAATCGTGAATTGAACGTTGACAAATTCAGAATTTTTGATATTTACACCGTATTTAGCCGCTTCCGAAATAAGACTACCAAGTGCCGCACCCGCCGCTTGCCCTGCCGCATTCGATTCCAAACGCTTTCTAGGCACGCGGGCTTTGACGGTGTAAGTCATCTCGTTTGTCAAACTGTGCGTTCCTGCCATTTTCAAACTGATGTCTTTGGAGACAAATTTTTCAAACTCACGCAACGAAAAAATGCCGTTTTTAATCTCAATCCAATTTTTCGTTTCTTTAATGTCTAAATTCTGTAACTCGCTGATATTCAGCTTTTTACCAATTTCTTCCAGTGGTTTTATGCCCGATAAAATGCCTGTCAAAGTCTGTAGAAAACCGCTCAAATTCAAGGTATTTAGGTTTGGCGACATATCTTTTCCCAATTCGCCTTCAAGATTCAAGGTCGTGTTGAATTTTCCTTTCAAATATTGACCAATCGGCGCAAATTTTTGGAACGTATTGAACGTGTTGAACGATTGCTGAAAATCCATGCTTTTTATGTCCATCGCCATCTTGAAAATCGGCTTCGCCACATCTTTCGTATCATAACCGCCCTTCAAATTCACTTGACCGCCGAGCGTGTTTGCACTCACATTGTCAAACGTAACGGCTTGATTTTTAACGGCTAATTGTCCCGACACATTTTTCATATCCATATTTGTGTATAAAACACGACCCATTTTAGCATTTACCGTTACGTCCATATTTTTAGGAATTTGGAACGGTTCGGTCGGCGTATTGACAACGGTTTTATCGGTCGAAACGGGCTTCGGTGTTTCGGTCATAAATTGGTTCATGTCCATCAGCGTTGAAGTCAAATTCACTGTTCCACCGAGCATTTTATTGTCGAATAACCAATCAAATACGCCTGTCAAAGTGCCATTTCCTGCAATGTCAGAATTGCCGATTTGGGTTTTGAAATTGTCTAATTCAAACCGATTTGGCGTAAAATGACCACTTGCGGCCATGCCTTGAATGTCGTATTTTTCATAAACCAGCTTACCAATTGCCCCTTTTACTTTGAAATCGAAGCGGTCGAAGGGTTTTTCGGCTTTGTGCGTCGCAGATACTGAGGGGGCCACATTTCCTGTTTTTGCAGTCGGTGTCGGCGTCATCCATTCGTTTGCGTCAAGCAAATTTGAATTAAAATTAACATTACCCGTCATGGTTTTATTTGTCGAGAAAAAAGCCAAAATATTGTCAATTGTTCCCGACGCTTGCACGTCTGATTTGCCTAATTTAGCGTTGAAATTGTCCACGCCCACGTAGTTAGGCGTGAATTTCATCGCCAAATTATTGATAAAAACGGCGGGTTTATTAGCCATTTTGACGTTCATGTTGTTGACCGCCAAATTGCCTTTCATGTTCACTTTTTCATATTGTTTTTTATCAATGTAAGACATCAAAGTTTTCAAAATGATGTCCATATTTATCACGCCGCTTAGGTTTTGAATGCCGTCCATCGGTACTAATTTCGGTATGTCGGCTAGGTTCAATGTGCCGCGTGCGGTCAAATCCACGTTCGGGTCGCTAACGGGCGTCCGTAGGTGAAAAACAGCGTCAATCGGATTTGCCCCTAATTTAGCGTGAAAACTTGTCATATCAAATGCCAAATCGTTGAAATTGCTCGTCGGCAAAGCGACTGACAATTGCGTATTCAATTCCGACGCACCCAAAGGCAATTTCGGATATTGGAACGCCGCATTTTGCACCGCTAAGTTGATTTTGAAGGCGGGATACTGAGGGGGGGTATTTGTAGAATTGTATTTTCCCTTGACAAATCCATCAAAATTGAACGTGCCACTTGCCGACACATCCGCATAGTTTTTGGTATAAGCGGCAGGAATAATGGATAAAAAATCTTTAAAATTATTGGAAGGTGCTTTGAAGGTCATGTCCATCAAAATATCGTCGCCTTTAAGTTGTGTCCAACCCGCCAAATTCATTTTCAATTCATTGATTTTAGCGTCGGTTTCTTTTAGCGTGAATTTCCTATTTTTGATGTCCGCATTAACGACTAATTTCAAGTCGGTTTTAGCGTTGCTCAAATACTTTATACCGCCATAACTCATTGACAATGAATCAATAACAGTTTTAGTATCTAAATCATACACGTCCGCCGTCATCTCACCGCTTCCCGTGTGATTGATGCCTTTCATAGCCGTATAAAAATTCAAACCACGGTCGTCATACGTAATCGAACCGTTGTCAATCGTATATTCTTCAAGACTCAACTTGAACGCTGTCGGCTCACTCGGCGGTTTTGGCTTCGTAATGCTGTAATTTGCCGTGCCGTCGGCGAGCGAAATCACGTTTATAGACGGTCGGTCGAGGTGAATTGAATTGACTTCGTAAGGGTTGCCGCCGTTCCAAACCGACCAAAAATTGAGGGCCAAATCCAACCCCTCAGTATGAAGGAGCTTTACGCCTTCAAAATCGCCCACACCTTCCACGTCTAAGCCTTTGAGGGCGATAGAAATCTTGGGAAAATGCCGAAAAGCGGATATGTCAACGTCTTTGAAATCCACTTTTGCATTCAAATCTTTATTAATGGTTTCTTTAACTTTCACCATTATTTTATCCTTAAAAAAGAAAGGAATAGCGACCGCCGAAGCGATTAAAGTAACGAGTGCGATGCCGCCGATTTTGAGCGTACGTTTTAGAACGTTTGGTAATGCCATAATTAGTATTTTTAAATTTTTAGTACAAAGTTATCCCTGCCCCTTCTACTATAACGTTGTTTTTTCAAAAAGTCATGCAATATAGTGTGAAAATTTGGTTAAAATGTTGAAATACCTACGTACAGGCGACTTCAGGCGTCTAATATGTACATAAAATTGGCGACTAAAGTCGCCTGTACGTAAAAAAAAACCTTGCAAACAGTTGTTTACAAGGTTTTTTAGGCGTTTATACTGAGGGGGTGTTTTTTTTGTCATTCAGAAGGAATCTCTATTTTTGATATATTTTAGATGATGTATAAAATGAAGATTCCTTCTGAATGACAAAAAATCACCCATTAATCCACGCTTCTCGCTCAACAGGCATTTGCCAAACCGCGCCCGAATTTTCCAAACTCGTAAACATCGGCACCCAATCCGAAGGGCCAGATGAAAGTGTCAGAATTTCGTAACGACGCATTTGTAGGATAATATCCAACGGATTTATGAGAATCGGACAGGCTTCTACACAAGCGTTACAAGTCGTGCAAGCGTGCAACTCTTCGGGGCTGATGTGGTCAAAAAGAGAGCGACCGTCTGCGTAATTTTGAGCCGTCAGAACGGTATCATTCGGATGTGTTTCCTTGTTGATTAAACGAATATCACCCGTATCTAATTGATTACCAATGTATTCTGCACGGTCGCGAGTGTCCATCATAATTTTTCTTGGCGACAATTTCTTACCCGTGATGTTTGCAGGGCAGGCAGATGTGCAGCGTCCGCATTCCGTACAACTATACGCATCCATGACGTTTTTCCAACTCAATCCAAAGATGTCATTGGCCCCAAAAACGGGAAGTTCGGCCTCTTCTGTCATTGCGAGGGACGAAGCAACTGAGGGGGTCACTTCCGAGCCTTCGGGTGCAGGGATGCCCATCATCGAACGGACTTCGGTCATAATTGCGGGCATATTTGTCATTTCGCCACGCGAATTGAGTTTCGCAAAATAGGTGTTCGGAAACGCCAAAATGATGTGCAAATGCTTGGAAAACGGCAAATAATTCAAAAAAGTTAAGACCATTGCGAAGTGCAACCACCAACCCAAACGTTCAAAAAATACCAAAAAATGTGGGTCAAAGTTGCCAAAAATCAACGGCCCTAACCAGCCACTAACGGCAAAATAGCCCGTATGATGATACGTTTCGGGCAATTTTGATTGCAAAACGGTGTCCGCACCATTCATGGAGAAAATGGCAAAAATCAAAATGATTTCAAGCACCAAAATCAAGGTTGCGTCGAAAGTCGGAAAGCCTTTCAGTTCAGGTTTTTGAAAACGCGGAAGTTTTAAAAACCAACGACGCGCTAAAAATGCCACCGTACCGATAAACGCCAAAACGCTTAGAATTTCGATAAAACTGATGATAAATGTATAAAAACTACCTAAAATTGGCGCAAAAAAGCGGTGAACGCCAAATATGCCATCCACCAAAATTTCTAATAACTCGATTTGTGTAATCACAAACGCAACGTACAAAAAGAGGTGCAAAACCGCCGCTGTCGTCAGTTTGAACATCTTTTTTTGCCCTGCGGCAATGACAAGCACGTTTTTCCAACGTTCCATCGTGTTGCCTTCAATCACCTCGTCGCGTCCGAGAAGAATGTTGCGGCGCACTTTCATAAAATTCTTCCAAGCTGTACCTCCCGCCCAAAGCGTGATGAGGATAAAAACGAATTGCGTCATACTTTTTTAATTTGTATCACGGACTTCAGTCCGTGAATATTTATAATGTATCACGGACTCCAGTCCGTGATACAGCAGGGCAAAGCTAACTGAAAAAGCCTTTTTCGCAAGTCTTTTTTATGGGTATTAACAGATTTAGAGCGAATATTCGCTTGCTTTTAAATTTGATAACTTTTTGAAGTCCTCAAATCTAAAGTAATGAAACAAACGTAAGCGTTTTTAGTGAATGGAAAGGACAAGTATTGGGTATTTTGAGCCAAATACTGAGGGGGGTTAGCATGAGCATTCAATAAATAAATTCATGAAATCAAACACGCACTTGCTAAAATAAAGATAATTTTGCGTGAGTTAAAAAGGTTTATTGAACTAATTAAAAGCTAATAAAAATGTTATTTCTTGATATTGACCTCGAAAGTGGAGGAACGCTTGTGCAAGCGATAATTGCAAGTTTATTGGGCATTACGCTCTACATCAAGTTGATGAAAAATAGAAACAATAATTTGTTCAACAAGAAAAAAGATGAGGAATGAACTGGGTGTGATTTCAATTTAATGTAGTCTTATTTTACAGCTAATATCAACCAAAATGGGTCGTCATTGCTTCGTGCCTCGCAATGACGACGTTAATTATTATGGTTTAGTGGTAAAAATAAATCGGAATTATCGGCTTTATGGTACGGCGCACGTTCAGAGAACTTTTAAAGTTCTCCGAACGTTAAATCGCATTGATAATCAATGAGTTATTCAATTGCTTCATTCAATTGCTTCATTCAATTGCTTCATTCAATTGCTTCATTCAATTGTATTTAATTCTACTTTGGCACTCTAATCACGGGCTCTTTCTCGCTACACTCGAAAATCACCCTTTAAAGGTTTTTTTAGGAGCGCATCTATTTTTGAATGAAAAATCGAAGATTTTTCA
>JAYSRS010000457.1:0-11152 GCA_043720935.1 Saprospiraceae bacterium | reverse complement strand
CAACTCTGTGTGAAACACCGCCTAAGTTATTAAAAAATGACATCATGCTAAAGATTCCTTACGGTGAAAGCGATTTTACGAAGGTGATACGAAACGGCTTTTTTTACCAAGACCGCACCGCTTTCATCCGTGATTTAGAGGCCGCCCCCTCGTTTTTGTTTTATTTGCGCCCCCGTCGGTTTGGCAAAAGCCTTTTTGTGTCCATGCTAGAACATTACTACGCGTTGGAATATCAAGCCGACTTTAAGCATTTATTTGGCGGCTTGGACATTGGAAAAAATCCGACCCCGTTGGCGAATCAATTTATGGTTTTGTCATTTGAATTTACGGGCATTCAAACGAACACGCCCGCTAATACCGAAGCAGGTTTTTTAGGCAGCGTTCGAGACAGCGTGGGCTTGTTTTTAAGTCAGTATAGTGACTTTTTTCCATCTGATACTTATAAGGATATTTATAAGGATGTTATGGAAAAGGAAGAACCAAATTTGGTAATGAAAGCCTTGTTTTTTCATTATAAACAGATAAGACAAGACCGAGACATGCCTAAAATCTATTTGTTGATTGACGAATACGACCATTTTACAAACGAATTAATCTCTTTCAATTTTGAATTCTTCGCTAAATCCGTCACGCAAAACGGCTTTGTGCGCAAGTTTTATGAAACCATAAAAGTCGCCACAAGGGATAAAATCGTTGACCGATTATTTATAACGGGCGTCTCTCCCGTCACTTTGGACAGCATGACAAGCGGGTTTAACATTGGTACGAATATCACTTTGCGCCCTCATTTTCACTCAATGATGGGCTTCGTTGAAAGCGAGGTCGAAAATATTTTGATAGGCATAGGTGTCAAAGAAGCGGATTTTACGACCGTTTTAAACGATTTACGCGCTTGGTACGACGGCTATTTGTTTCATCCCGATGCCGCGTCACACGTCTATAATCCCGATATGGTGTTGTATTTTTCGGAGTATTACCAAAGTACAAAACAATATCCCGATGATTTGTTGGACACTAATATCGCTACGGATTACACTAAAATTCGGAATATTTTTAAGATTCAACAACGCGAAGATGAGCATTTAGGCACTTTACGCTTACTCATGGATACGGGCGAAATCTCGGCGGTTTTGGCGAAAGAGTTTAGTTTAGTGAAGGATTTTAAGCAAGACGACCTCGTAAGTTTACTGTTTTACATGGGTTTTTTGACCGTCAAGGCAAGGGAATTAGGCGGTTTGATATTCAGTTTTCCTAACTATGTGATTGAAAAGCTGTATGCCGATTATTTCATATCCATTGTTGAGCAAAAAGAAGGTTTGCCGATTGATAACACCAAATTAAATTTTGCGCTTAGAACATTGGCTTTGTCAGGCACCCCTCAGTATTTGTACACTATTGTCACCGAAATTGTCAAAGTTTTGTCGAGCCGCGATAGCAAGGATTTTAACGAAATGTCGCTAAAAGCCATTTTTGTTAGTTTGTTGCATCAACAACAATTTTACTACGTACATTCGGAATTTGAAACAGAAAGACAGTACGTTGATGTTTTTTTAGAAACAGTTACAGGCAATCCTGTTAAGTTTGAAACAGCTTTTGAGTTCAAATACGTCAAAAAAGGGGAAACCATCAACGTAAAAGACGAGTTGGACAAGGCCGAAATTCAATTAATCAATTATATGACGACTAAGAAATTCATTCAAAAACCAAGTTTGAAAGCCTTTGTGGTCTTGGTGCATGGGACGGAATTGCATCAACGGGAATTGATTTTGTAAAAATACATAAAAATATGTAAAAATATGTAAAAATATGTAAAATAATGAGCCGATACAGAGACCCCTCAGTATCGGCTCATTGTTTTTGGGAATTATCGACTTTACCGCACAGCATAACATTTACGAAATCTTCAAGATTTCGTAAATGTTGAAAATCAATATTTTACGTATATTATTTTTCACTCGAAAGTAATTTTTTACCGTAAAGCCGATAATTTCGATAATTTTAGTTTTCCAAGTTCCACTTTCTATGAGCCATTTGGCAAGCTAAAATCCTTACTACGTACCAAATTAGTCCTACTTATTCTTAATTTGGGAAAATATAATTTCATAATTTTCCAAATTAGATTGAAAAGCTGTATATTTGGCGCAATAAAAATGTGTAAAATATGAAAATCGCAGGTAGAAAAGAAGAAATTACTTTGTTGCAAAGCATATTAGAGGAAGAAGAGTCCTCTTTTTTAGCCGTTTATGGCAGAAGGCGGGTCGGTAAAACGTACATGATTCGGCAAGTATATGAAAACGATATTGTATTTGATTGTAGCGGTGTGCTTGAAGACGATATGTCGCAACAATTAGAAAGTTTTTGGCGGACATTGCTTCGGATGAACCCTCAAACACAACCGTCGCTGCCACCTAAAACGTGGATAGAGGCTTTTTTTCAACTACGTGATTATCTTGATAATCTGAAAAGTGATAAAAAAAAGGTTGTTTTTTTGGATGAAATTCCGTGGTTTGAAACACAACGCTCTGGTTTTTTATCTGCTTTGGATAATTTTTGGAATATGTACTGCACCAAACGCACGGACATTATTTTAGTCATTTGCGGCTCGGCGGCTTCGTGGATAATTGATAGGGTCATCAATAGTCGAGGCGGTTTACACAATCGCTTAACACACCGTTTGCTTTTAAAACCTTTCACTTTGGGGGAAACGAAAGCGTTTTTTGAATTGAAAAACATCAAATTGCGCTTGAAAGACATTGCTGAAATCTATATGTGTCTAGGCGGCATTCCTTTCTATTTGAAAGACATCAAAGCGGGGTTCAGTGTGCCGCAGGTGCTTGACCAATTATTTTTTGGCGACCGTGCGAAACTCAAAGATGAATTTCAAAATCTCTATGCGGCACTTTTTAAAAACCATGCGGTTCATGAAAAAGTAGTGACGGCTTTGGCGAATAAAAACAAAGGCTTGACGCGCACTGAAATCATACAAACATCAGGTATTCAAAGCAGCGGCGAGCTATCAACTGTTTTGGAAGAATTGGTGCAATGTGGCTTTGTTAGGCAAATTTTTCCCATTATGAAGACAAAAGAGGACAGTTTGTACCGATTGATTGACGAATATTCACTTTTCTATTTCAAATTTTTAGTAGATGATACCACCACAAGTAGTTGGGCGCAAATTGTACAAAACCCCGTTTACAAAATTTGGTCGGGCTATGCTTTTGAAAATCTATGCTTTAAACACACGTTTCAAATTAAAAAAGCGATGGGTTTTCACGGCATCATCACAAATGAATACTCCTACGTGTCAAAAGGAAACGCTGACCAAGAAGGAATGCAAATTGATATGATTATTGACCGTGCTGATAATTGCGTGAATATTTTAGAAGTCAAATTTCACAACACCGAATATGAAGTTTCTGAAAGCTACGGACGGCAATTGTTGCACAAAGCCACTATTTTTCAAGAGCGTACCCGCTTGAAAAAAAACGTTTTTATCACGATGTTGACCGTTTTTGGCGTCAAAAAAAACGAGCATTATTTGACGGCTGTAACCAATCAATTGCTCATTGATGATTTATTTACTTAAATTATTACGTAATCATTTAAAAAATTATTTGAAAGAAGAAATCAATCAAGTAGTTGATTAAATGTTGGATTTAGGTAAAAAATTTAAGTAAAATGGTATTTTCCGCAATTTTAATAAAAACGAACAATCATGCCCACGTTATCCGCTTATTTCAAATGGGCCACCATCTTCGCCATGACAGGCTGGTTAGCCTTAATTATCTTACCAAATCACGTTTATACTGAGGGGTACATCGTTAGCGTAGTGACCGTTTTATTGGCCATTTTGTACGGATTTTTACTCATTTTTGGCAAAAAATACGATGAAAATGTCGTTTATAAAGGCAGTTTCAAAGATTTGGAAGGCGTCGTCAATTTGTTCAAATCGCCGCGTGGCGTTCTGATTGGATGGATTCATTACCTCGTTTTCGACCTTGTTATTGGCCTGTTGGTACTCAAAAATAGTCAACATTATGGCATTAGTCATTGGCTCATGCTGCCTTGTTTGTTATTTACGCTTATGTTTGGGCCCAATTATGAACACAACAGGCTCACTTTTAGCAACTTGGTGGGAAAAGCACCCCCTCAGTAATTTTTTTGAATTAATCAGTTCTGCCGCTTAAATGCCCTTTCCATCCAACAGCCCGTACATTGATACGCTCCTACTAAACGCCCTTCGCCAAGACGACGAAGCCGCGCTAAATCATTTGTTTTCAACGTATTACAACCGTTTGCATCGAACAGGTTTGAAATATGGAGCCACAAATGAAGTCGTCGAAGAGGCGATTCAAGCCGTGTTTATTGATGTCTGGCAATACCGTCAAACGCTTGGTGACATTCAGTCGTTTGAAGCCTATTTGAAAGGCGCATTGCGAAAACGCATAACGAAAATGGCAGCGCGTAGAGCGCATAAAGCAACATCCGACATCACAAATCCGAAATATGATGACTTATTATTGTCCGTCGAGGCTTATGAAAACGTCTTAATTCTTCAAGAAACAAACGAGCAAAAGCGAACGGCACTCAAAACGGCTTTGGAACAACTGACGCCGCGTCAAAAAGAGTTGATTGTGATGCGTTATTTTGAAGAAATGAGCTATGCAGACATTACAGAAAAAACGCAATTACAAACCGATTCCATCTACAAAACCATCCATGAAGCCCTCAAACGTCTGAGGCTGATTTTGGGCAAATAATTAGCGCGTTTCGGGCAAGAATCAAGGAAAATAGTCAACTCCTTCGGAGTTGGAAAACGGTTTTTGAGCCTTTTCGTAGGTTGCACCTACGGTTATTCGTATTCAAGCCCTTCGGATTTGCGTAACATCAATTATTAAATAAAAATGAACGAAAAAATCAGACGTGTTGTCACAGGTCACAATACCGAAGGCATAGCCATTTTTACGGACGATGCCTTATTTGAAACCGTCGTTATTCCTTCGGGTGACGCGGCTATGTCCACAATTTGGACAACTCTTCATGTTCCTGCCGACTTAAACGACGACACTGACGGGGCAAAACGCGACGCAGGAACGACCCTCAAAATAATCCGTCAATAAAATTATTTCATATTTCATACTTAAAAAAAATGGGCGACCCAATTCTCATTTTATTAGTCGGTGTGGTTATCGTTGTCGGCGGTATCATTGGCTTGAAATTACATCCGTTTTTAGCACTTTTACTAGCAGCAGTAGCCGTTGCTTTGCTCACGCCGACGGTAGCAGTTGAGCAATTTTTTATTGCCAAAGGCAGTTCTGCCGCCGAAGCCGCGAAACTCTCACACAAGAGCATAGGCGAGCGCGTAGGCACGGAGTTCGGCAATACGTGTGCTAAAATCGGCATTTTGATAGCAATGGCGGCGATAATTGGCAAATCCATGCTTGATAGCGGCGCAGCGGAGAAGATTATTCGCGCCATGCTCAAAATCACGGGCATCAAAAATGCGCCGATTGGCTTTTTGTTAAGCAGTTTTTTCTTGACAATTCCCATTTTTGTGGACACCGTTATTTTCCTAATGATGCCTTTGGCGAAGGCTATGGGAATGCGTTTGGGCAAAAATTACTTGCTGTTAGCCTTGTCCGTGATTGCGGGGGGCGTTATGGCTAATTCCTTTGTACCGCCTTCGCCCGGCCCGCTGTTTTTAGTCGGCGCGCTCAATGTGCCGATTGGTTTGATGATGATGTGCGGCACTTTATTAGGGCTTTGCACGATTACTGTCGGTTATTTTGTTGCCGTTTGGCTTAATAAAAAAATGCCAATTTCCCTTCGGGACGCGCCCGATGCGCGGTTAGCAGACATTGCGGCGATTGCCAATAAAGACGATAAAGACTTGCCAAAACTCGGTTTAGCGGTGCTTCCTGCCGTTTTTTCGTTGGTCACAATTTGCATTCGGTCTGCCGTTGATGCCTTTAAAACACCGAATATTCCCTTGACTTCTTCCGATTTTTTGAATAAAATACTAGATATTGTCCTGTTTTTTGGCGACAAAAACATCGCGCTGTTTATGGGTGCAGTCTTCGCATTGTTGGTTTTGGCCTATCAAAAAAAGAGCGATAAAACGGCGTTGACGGCCTTCACACAAAACGCTTTGATGACAGGCGGCGGCATTATTCTCATCACTGCCGCAGGGGGTGCGTTTGGTGGTATGTTGCAACAAACGGGCAGCAGCAGCCGCATTGCGGAACTGACGAAAGACTATCAAATGGCCTTGATTCCCTTGGCGTTTTTCATTACGGCGGTCGTGCGGACGGCACAAGGCTCAGCAACCGTCGCGCTGATTACGGCTTCGGGTATTCTCGCGGGTATGGCCCAAAACGCAAATTTGGGTTTTCATCCTGTTTATCCCTGTTTGGCGATTGGTGCAGGCGCGAAATTAGTGCCGTGGATGAACGATGCAGGGTTTTGGATTATGTGTAAAACAAGCAATTTGACGGAACGAGAAGCCATGCAAACAATCGCCCCGATGCAGACGATTATGGGCTTGACAGGCTTGGTTTTGACGATGATTGCGGCCAAATTGTTTCCAATGGTCTAACGATTTCGGATTTGTGATGTCGGATGTCGGCGCATTTCCGACATCCGATATCATAAATCCGACATGGAGAGACCCCCTCAGTATAAAAGGGATTTTTCAGCAAAAATATCATAAAATCAATGACTAATACAAATGATAATACCGTTATCCGAACAACGCTAACCGACAACGTAGGCATTGTCTGCAATGCTTTCGGGTTAAAAAAAGGGACAAGTATTCTAAATGACATCGTTTTAATAGACGAAATTCCGATGGGCCATAAAGTCGCTTTGACGGACATCAAGCGAGACGACGCCGTGATTCAATACGGGCAAATTATTGGCTACGCCAACAAAAATATGCAACAAGGCGAATGGGTAAATGAGAACAAACTGACGTTGCCCGAGCCGCCCGATTTGAAAAATATGCTTTTGCCCGAAGCAAAAGACGTTGATATTGAACCATTAACGGGTTATACTTTTCAAGGATATAAAAATGCGGACGGCAGCGTTGGCACTAAAAATATGTTGGGTATCACGACGAGTGTGCAATGCGTGGCGGGGATTACGGACTTCATCGAAAAAAAAATCAAAGCGGAATTGTTGCCCAAATATCCAAATGTGGACGGCGTTGTGGCCTTCAATCACAGCTATGGTTGCGGCATTGCGATTGATGCCCCTGCGGCGATTATTCCCATCAGAACCATTCAAAACATTACCCAAAACCCCAATTTTGGCGGCGAAATCATGATAATTGGCCTAGGTTGCGAAAAATTAAGACCCGAACGCTTGCTCCCTAACGATTTCGGAACACCGCCGACATCCGACATCCCCAATCCGACATCGAGTACCCCCTCAGTATTATACCTTCAAAATGAGTCTTTTTTAGGTTTTAACGGCATTGTTGACGGCATTATGGCCTTAGCCGAAAAGCATTTGATAAAATTGAATGCCCGACAACGTGAAACCTGTCCCGCATCCGATTTAGTTGTCGGGATGCAATGCGGTGGCAGCGACGCTTTTTCGGGCATAACAGGCAACCCCGCGTCAGGTTTTGCTTCGGATTTGATTGTTAGGGCGGGTGGAACGGTCTTTTTTTCGGAAGTGACAGAGGTTCGAGATGCTGTACATTTGTTAGTGCCTCGCGCAAGCACCCCCTCAGTAGCAGCGGCACTTTTGGCCGAAATGCAATGGTATGACGACTATTTGCAGCAAGGCGGCGTTGACCGAAGTGCGAACACAACGCCTGGCAACAAACGCGGTGGATTGAGCAATATCGTCGAAGAAGCTAAAAAAGTGATAGACGGCTTGCATTATCCGCCTTTTGGGCATCGCGGCGTGGCTAAAATGGTGCGCGCCACGCAATTTGCTCAAAATTTTGACAGCTATTACGACCAAGCGCGAGACAATATTTTAGGCGTTATTCAGATTGAAACCCTAGAAGCGTTGGAAAATTTAGACGCAATTGCGGCCTTAGAAGGCGTTGATGTCTTATTTATTGGCCCCGCCGATTTGTCAATGGCGATGGGTATTTTTGGCCAATTTGACCATCCGATGTTTTTAAGTGCTGTAAAAAATATCTGTCAAGCCGCCGAAAAAGCGGGAAAAGCCACGGGTATTTTG
The DNA here is from genome assembly GCA_043720935.1 of Saprospiraceae bacterium. Lineage (GTDB taxonomy): Bacteria > Bacteroidota > Bacteroidia > Chitinophagales > Saprospiraceae > JAAFJT01. The sequence continues at coordinate 2,956 of JAYSRS010000457.1, read as the reverse complement.
TTCTTCAATCCCAACGATTATCAAAAATACCACGACATGGGAATTCGGTTTATCGCTTGCGGCGCAGATGCCACTTTTGTCGCCGAAGGTGCGCGAGCGATGGCTAAAAAATTGAATGATGCGAAAGGCGCGAGCTATTTTTGCCAAAATGAGGGAAAAAGGCGTCGAATCCCTTGATGCACCTGTTTCGGGCGGTCAAGTTGGCGCAGAAGCGGCAACCTTATCTATCATGGTTGGCGGCTCTGAAAAGGGTTTTGCGGAAGCCTTACCGTTGTTTCAAGCAATGGGTAAAAATATTGTACACATAGGCGAAGCAAGTGCGGGACAAACCACAAAAATTTGTAATCAAATGATTGTTGGCATGACGATTCAAGCTGTCGGTGAAGCCTTCACTTTGGCAGCAAAAGCAGGGGTTGACTTGGTAAAAATGCGCGAAGTCCTACTTGGCGGTTTTGCTCAAAGTCGAATTCTTGATTTGCACGGCCAGCGCATTATCGACCGTAATTTTAAGCCAGGCTTTAAGATTAAATTGCACAATAAAGACATGAAATTAGCCGTACAAGCCGCTAAAAATTACGATATTGACCTAAAAGGCACGGCGCAAATAGCCAAAACAATGACCGCCGCCGTTGAAAATGGGCATGGCGAATTAGACCATAGTGGGATTGTTTTAGAGATTGAAAAATAACGTAATGGGCCACTGATTGGAGGCATGCGACTGATTTACACTGATTTTTATTACAATTTCCTAAAAAAAAATCAGTGTAAATCACTCGCATGCCTCCAATCAATGACCCATTAAATCGTATTTAAAACATCAAATGATGCACCATTGCCCCCGCGATACCACCTAAAATCGGCCCAACGACGGGAATCCAAGCGTAGCCCCAATCAGAATCGCCTTTGTTTGGAATCGGCAACAAGGCATGAGCGATACGCGGCCCCAAATCACGGGCAGGGTTAATCGCGTAGCCCGTTGTACCGCCGAGCGATAAGCCGATTGACAAGACAAGCGCGCCGACTGCCAATGGATTCAAGCCCTCGGCAAATTTGTTCGTGCCGAGTACAGAGAGGCCAAACATCAAGACGAACGTACCAATAAATTCACTCGTGAAATTGCCAAGCGTGTGGCGTTCAGCAGGTGCCGTGCAAAAAACGGCGCGTTTCAAGTCCGCATCATCCGTTTTTGCCCAATGTGGCAAGTAATGCAAATAGACCAAACACGCGCCTAAAATGGCTCCGAGCATCTGCGCGCTGATGTAAACAGGCACATCTGCCCAAGTAGGTGCGCCTACACCACCTTTAACTGCTAGTGCAAGCGTCACGGCGGGGTTCAAATGCGCCCCACTGACCGAGCCAACGGCATAGACGCCAAACGTCACGGCCAAGCCCCACGCCACCGTAATGACGAGCCAACCCGCCCCTTCAGCTTTAGAATTTTTTAATAAAACACCCGCAACGACGCCGTTACCCAATAAAATTAGTAAGGCCGTGCCGATGAGTTCCGCGAAAAAAATAGTCATACTGCCTAAAGTTTAGTTTTTAAAATATATAAATAATTGTAAAAAAATCTTGTTGTAGATACACACGGCCGTGTGTATCTACAAAATTACCCTTTTTTCTTTTAGTTTCTCAATCGTAATACGTTGATTATCAATGAAATGCGCTCGATTTGGCGTTGTGTCCAACATATTATTTGCGGGATAAAACGCATGGTCGGCGTAGCTTTTAGCGTAGAGTTCAAAGCGTTGTCGGGCGATAAAATTGGACATGCCGAGGCGTTGACGGGCGTGGCGTAAGGCGTCTAAATTGATGGTGGCATTAGCGACCATACTTTCGCCCGTTGCGGCTTCACATAACTTTAAACCCTCATAATTGACAATTTGAGAATGCCCATCGGTGGAGGCAAACGGAATCGCGGTGTCGGCCATACCCGCCGAATTTGCGGACACAACGTAAGCCATATTTTCGGTTGCACGGGCCAATTTGGCAATATTTTTTTGCGTCGGCATCGGACTGCTGATTTCGCTTGACGAATGTAGGAAAATTTCCGCCCCGCGCATCATCAAACACCGCGCAATTTCGGGGTACAAAATCTCCTCCGAAGCAATGCAAGCCAATGTGCCAATGTCCGTTTTGACCGTTGGAAACAAGGCATCATAGCCATAAACGGCGATATATTTGTCCAGAACATCGTGTGGCGTCGGCGCAAACATCGAATTGAGGCGGCGATAACGCAAAATAACGCCCCCCTCAGTATTGAGGATAAAACTGGTTTGAAAATACAAATCGGGGAAATTTGAGTCTAATTCGTAGGCATTTCCAGAGAGAAAAACGCCGTTTTCCATGGCCATTTTGCCCAATTTTTCATAAATTTTACCCGTCATCTCCAAACACGCTTTGTCGCGCCATTGTGCGAAAGTCTCGCCCATCGGAAAGCCCGTTAGAAAGTACTCAGGCAGCACAACGAGTTTCACATCTGGCCCAACGAAGGCTTTTGAGGCGCGTATTTGCCCGTTTATGCGGTCAATTGTCATTGACATTATCGCTTCCGCAGCCGCTTTATCGGTTGCTTGGTTGACCGTAAAACACGTCGTTTGTAGGGCTAAGGCTTTGTAAATCATTGAGTTACGATTTTTTTTTGTCATTCAGAAGGAAACTCTATTTTCTACGTATAAAACAATACAGGCAATAGAGATTCCTTCTGAATGACAAAAAAGCAGAAATTGCTGTGAATGATGAATTTAAGCGTCAAAAGTGGTAAAATTCAAGGATTCATAGTGTTTATCGCTTAAAATTAAACGGAATTATCGGTTTTATGTCGCAAATCAATTTTTGAGTAAAAAAAGGCATTTTTGTGGCAAAAGTGGTATCAGATTTAGGAAATTTGCAAAATTTCCTAAATCTGATACCCCCTCAGTATTTTGCGACATAAAGCCAATAATTCCGAAATTAA
>JAYSRS010000456.1:0-3859 GCA_043720935.1 Saprospiraceae bacterium | reverse complement strand
AGGTACTGAGACACGTAATCAGTTTGGTCAAGACCCACGTAAAATCAGTGCCGCAAACACAAATTTGATTGCTGGTAGCCTTCAATTGGTTATCTCACTCAACAATGGCCGTTGGGACGGTGGCATGAGAAAAATCAACCCTTATGTTTTTGGTGGTGCTGGTATTGCTTCTACTGCTACAACGGTGACTGTTTCAAAAGCTCCTGCCGGTTCAATTTCTACAACTTTGGGCAGCCAAACATTTGTAGTACCAGGTGATCGTAACACAGGTTCTATTGTTCCTATCGTTGAAGCTGGTGCAGGTATCTCTTTCCGCGTTAGCGACAAGATGAACATCTCTATCGAAGAAAAATTGGGTACGATTTTCGGCAAGCGCGCTGACCTTTTGGACGGTTTTGCTTACAATTTCCGTGACTTTACTACTAACACAAACCTCCGTTTGAACTTCAACATCGGCGGTGGTGCAGGTAAAGACAAAAAAACAATGCCCCTTTGGTGGTCAAACCCGGGTGAGCAAACACAAGCTGACCTTGCCGAGTTGAAGGCTCGTCCAAAATTGGACTTGACGGACACAGACGCTGATGGCATCATTGATATGATGGATCAAGAGAAAGAAACACCCGCAGGTGCGCGTGTTGACACACGTGGTGTAGCTCTTGACAGCGACGCTGATGGTTATGCTGACTACAAAGACAAAGAGCCGTATTCACCAGTTGGTTTCAAAGTTGACAATAACGGTGTAGCGATGGTTCCAAAACCCGCTTATGTAACAGAAGCAGACGTCGACCGTATTGTTGAAGGTAAATTGGCTAAATTCAAGGCTTCTTTGGGTGACATGACAACAAAAGGCTCAACAACAACAAGCATGGCTGATTGGTTCTTGCCAATGATTCACTTCGACCTTAACAGCGCAGCTGTGAAAAATTCGGAGTATGGCAATCTGTCATCAGTGGCTTCGGTTTTGAAATCTAACCCTAGCGTGCGTATCGCTGTAACAGGTTATACTGACAAAACAGCTACGGATGGTTACAACGAAGGCTTGTCTTACCGCCGCGCTCAAATGGCGATTGACGCATTGGTTAAGCGTTTCGGTGTTGACCGCAGCCGTTTGGTATTGACTTACCAAGGTGAAGACAACACATTGGTTCCAACAAGTGGTGTATCAGTTATGAACCGCCGCGTTGAATTCAAGGTTGCAACTTCTGAAAGCGAAATGTCTGCTCCTGCCAAGGGCATGAAATCTAAGTCTTACAAAGGCAACAAGTCAGGTTATTAATTCTTGATTTTATTGTTGAATAAATAAAAGGCTTCGTGGATAACACCACGAAGCCTTTATTTTTGCAATATACTGAGGGGGTAAGTTTTGAGTTTTATTCCTTCTGAATGACAAAGGGTTCTGGGTTGACGTAACTAAAACCCCTTTGTCATTCAGAAGGAACAAAAATTAATAATTTCCTACCGAAAGCATGACCAAAGTACAAGCATTTTCCGTGTCAATGCCTTGTTCCCTCGCCATTTTGACCAATTCCCGATTCTCCGTTCCTGGATTAAAAATAATACGCTTGGGTTTAAGCGATAAAATATAATCGTAATACGGCTTCTGATTATCAGGATTGAGGTACAAGGTTACCGTATCAACGTCTTCATACTGAGGGGTCGTATTTTCAATGCAAATGCCTTCGATTTTTCCTTTTTTATTGCCTATGGGCAAAACTTCATGGCCAAATTTTAGTAAACGTTGCGTAGCAAGATAGGCGTAGCGTTCTGGATTAGGCGTTGCACCTAGAACGATGGTCTTTTTCATATTCAATTCTGTTTTAAAAATTTACCTATAAAAACAAAAAACGCCGTCCCGAAAGCCTCTCGGAACGGCGTTTTCTATATTTGCGTCAAACTCAAACCAAAAGACGAATTGGGTCTTCCAATTTTGCTTTCAATTCTTGCAAAAAGACAGCACCTGTTGCCCCGTCAACTACGCGGTGGTCGCACGACAAGGTGATTTTCATCACATTACCGACGACGATTTCACCGTTTTTAACAACTGGTTTTTGCATAATCGAACCAACGGCCAAAATGCAAGAGTCAGGTGCGTTGATAATTGCCGTGAATTCTTCAATGTCAAACATCCCCAAATTGGAAATCGTAAACGTACTGCCTTGCATTTCAGGCAGTTGCAATTTGCCTTCTTTGGCTTTGCCCGCGAGCGTCCGAACTTCGGTGCTGATTTGTCCCAAAGATTTCATGTCGGCATTGCGAACAACGGGAACAAAAAGGCTTTGGCCAACCGCAACGGCAACGCCAACATTGACATGATTATTTTGACGAATAAAATCGCCCATCCATGAAGAATTGATGGCAGGGTGATTTTTCAAGGTAACAGCCACTGCTTTGACGACAATATCGTTGAACGACAATTTCACGGGTGCTGCAACAGCATTGAGTTGCGTCCGCAATTCCATCGCTTTGTCCATATTGATTTCCATCGTCAGATAGAAATGTGGCGCAGTGAAAAGGCTTTCGCTCAAACGTTTGGCAATTACTTTCCGCATACTCGTAAGCGGCTGGTCAGTATAACTTTCACCGCCAAAGGTGCTAGGTACTGAGGGGGTCGCTTTTGCGGCGGGTGCAACATCTGCAACAACAGGCGTGGCAGCTGCTGGTGCAGGTATGCCTTTTGCGACGGCGGCTTCAACATCTCGTTTCACGATGCGGCCATTATCGCCAGAACCTTGTACATTTTCAATCGCAATGCCCGATGCTTTAGCAATTTCTTTCGCCAAAGGCGATGCAAAAATGCGGCTTTGGTCATGCGTTTCGACGGCGGCAACTGTTGGAGCAGGGGTCGCAACCAAAGGTGCAGCGGCTGTTGCAGCAGGTGCAGCAGCAACGGGTGCAACCGCAACGGGTGCAGCAGTTTCGGCAGTGGCAGCACTTCCACCAATCAAATGGGCAAATGCTTCGCCTTCGTTGCCGATAACAACGAGTGGTGCGCCGACCAATAATTTATCCCCGACGGGAACACCGACGTATAATAACGTCCCTGCTTTTGGACTTTCAAAATCCATTGTGGCTTTATCGGAGTTGATTTCTGCCAAAAGGTCGCCTTTTTCGACTTTGTCGCCGACCTTTTTGTGCCAAGCGACAATTTCGCCTTCTTCCATGGAGTCGCTCAAACGCGGCATGCTAATTACTTCTGCCATCTTCTTTTTTGCTTTTGGTTGGTTGATAATTAATTCTTACTCAAAATTGAATAAGTTTTTCCAGATTTATCGGGCAAAGATAATTTAACGACAATAGAAACCGCCCCTTTATTTTTAAAAAATAACGCCAACTGTCGAAACTCAAACACTAAAATCATAAAAACGTTCTGCAACAATGACGGTAAAGTGAAGGCTTTTTCTACTTTTGCCCATGATTGTATCACGGACTTTAGTCCGTCAATAAATAAAAACGAATCCACTCACGGACTGAAGTCCACGATACAATATACCTTTAACATGATTGAAACCAATCGTTTACGTTTAGTGCGCTGGAATGAAGACATTTTTCAAGCGATTTTAAACGATAATCTCGTAAAGTTGGGCGAAGTATTGAATTGTGAAACGCCCCTAGTGATGGTGATATTTGGCGATTTGAGTTGATAAAGTAACGCGTAATTTACCCTTAGACTTCATGGCACACTGATTAGACTGATACGACTGATTTACACTGATTTTTTTGTCATTCAGTAGGAAAAATCAGTGTAAATCAGTCGTATCAGTCTAAGGAATGTGAAATAAATAAAAGCGTATTTTACGGGCTGTTTTTCGCTGCGCGAAAAAGACGCCCTTTAAAAGATTTTTTAAGGAGGCAGCTTGTT
>JAYSRS010000455.1:0-3863 GCA_043720935.1 Saprospiraceae bacterium | reverse complement strand
TAAAAAAGCGTTTGTAGATTAGGAATCTGCAAACGCTTTTCTATTTTTGTCGATGTATTTAAACGTCAAATCAAAAAAAGAAAATCCAGCCAAAACATCCGTCTCGCTTATGAAAATTCATGCTTTCCGTGCCGTCCGCCCGAACCTTGAAAAAGTCCCCCGTTCCAACGACTTTTTCGACACCGTTAAGTTTCGTTACCACGAATACGCCGCCGAAGGGCTTTTTGAGCCGACCGACGCCGACGCAATGTACATTTATCAAATCAAAACCGTCGAAGGTTGGAAATTCACAGGATTGATTGCCTGTACCGATATTGCCGAATATCTTGAGGGGCATCTTAAAAAACACGAAAAAACCATCGTCACCAACGAGGATTTGCAAGCAAAACTGCTTCAAGTTCGAGGTGCAGCTATCAAACCTGTCCTGCTTACGTACCCCGCTATTGCCCCACTTGATGAACTCATTGCGGATTATATAGATAGGCATCGCAAGTTTTTTGTCATGGAACTTGGTGGCGAAAAGCACCGATTTTGGCAAATTACTGAGGGGTTGGTTTTGAAGCGGATTCGCCAAATTTTCAGCGACCGTATGCCGCACGCCTATATTGCCGACGGGCATCACCGTTCCGCAAGTTTTGCGGCACTTCACGAAAACGCGCCAAACGACAAAAATGGGCAACTACTTTGCGCTTTTTTTCCTGACCATGAGTTAAAAATCAATGCTTTCCACCGCCTAATGAGCGACTTGAATGGCTTGACGGCTGACGAATTTTTAACCCAAATTGAAGCCGTTTGCAACATTACGCCTTTGCAAAAAGCGGCTTTTCCTACCCGAAAATTTGATATGACATTAAGATTGAGCGACAATCGTTGGTTCAAACTGACGTGGAAACGGGCGATTTTAGAGAATTTTGCCGAAGGCTTAGTCCATCTCGACGTGCATTTGTTGAATGAAAAAATTTTGAAACCCATTCTAGGTGTCAAAAATATCCGCACCGATGCCCGTTTGAAGTATATTGATGGTACAAAATCCCTAGCTTCGGTCGAAAAAGCTGCGAAAGCCGCTTCGGAAGCAGCGTCATTGCGAGACACTAAGCAAGAGAGTGCCTGTTTTTGTCTTTTCCCTGTGTCGTTTTATGATTTGAAAGCCATCGTGGATGATGCAGGTGTGATGCCGCCAAAATCTACTTTTTTTGAGCCGCGCATGAAAAATGGCTTGTTGGTGTATGAGATTTGAGATTGATTCTTGAAAATAAAAAAAAGCCAAACGCGATGAATTGCGTTTGGCTTTTTTTATTGTGGAAATATCCCAATATCTAATCTTTATTTCTCAATCCGAATCTCTTGAATCACGGGTTTTTCGCCAACTGTTTTGTAGTACAGATAAACCCGCAAATTGCCATTGGCAACGCCCAAATCGCCAATTGTGTAGTGCGAACCTGCGCCTTTCGACGAGCCTTGATGAACAGTATTGAACGATTTTGGCTTGTTTTTCGAGAAAAAATCGCGTAACGTCGTTGTTGCAGCGTTTTTGTCAACGACCGATTGTTTGTCGAGCAAAGTGAGGTCAACCGAGTTGTCCAAATAACTGCCTAATGTGGTTGCATCACCTTCGCTCAACGCCTTTGTGACGGGTGCGAGGTTCGGGGTGACGGCTGCAACGGGGAGCAAAAATGCGAACAAAATGACTAAGGTTTTCATCGTGAGAAACGCTTTTGAATTGTTAAATAAACTATCAGAATTTAGAACGCCAAAATTACGGGTTTCGTCCGAACTTACCTAAATTTTAGCACCACCCGAAATGCGTGATTTTATTTAGCGTAAAAATTCTATTTGTCTAATGAATTGATTACCAATATTTTACAAAGGATGAAGCAGGGCGAAATTTTATTTTTTCTTAACGTTAAATTATTTCTTTTCGCTGTCTCTCCGTTTGTCAAAATAGAGACGGCATAGTATTATTTAGTAACTGTTAAGGTATGGTTAAGGTTGTTTTTCTCAAAAAAGCCCTTAAAGCAACAACGCTCTAAGGGCTTTTTTTAGGAGAATTTACTGTAATTATTGCAAAATACTGAGGGGTGCTGATTTCCGAAATCCAAAATCTGAAATCCGAAATCAAATCACTTCTCCTTTTTCCCACCCCAAAGCGTGAAAACGCGTGAGATATTAAAACCCATTCTTATGCCTTGCATACCTTCGGCAAAGAAATCCGTATCGTTCTGCGTGACAAAGGAATATTCAGACATCGAAGGTGAATTGGTGAAATGCAATTGAAAAACGTGGCCACCCGTTTCAATATCAACGCCAAGTGCCAACATATTTTTGAAATTTGACGCCAACTGATTAGGGAAAACGTACATATACTCGCCCGTCAAAGCAACCCGTTTTGTCAATTTGACGCGTGTACCAACAGCGAGGGCATAAACATCATTTTTTTCAGCCGATGTAGTGACCAAATTCCTATGTACGTAAGTTGGCGCAAGTTCAAGCGTAAAGGCTTCGCTAAATTTCCGCCCAACTATTATTTGACTGGTGTAGAACATCCGCGACGAAAAATAATTTGTTCGATTCGGGTCGTCAAATTTTTGGGTTTCAATGGCCGCACTCGTCATAACGGCGAGTGTAATCGGCATATTGACTTTGCCCGTACTTTGACGCAAAAGGCGGTATTTGACAAAACCATCATATGCTTTTCGGTAGCTGTTGCGGTTGACACCGACGGTCAAGTCGTCGGTAATGCCAAAGTCGAAACCAAAGCGTTGTTGCGCGCCGTCCAAACCGAAAAGGTCATAAAACCCTTCGTTGACAGGGTTAAATCGGTGCGACATCTTGAAATCCATCACACCCGCCGCCGTGTTTTCGAGCGAATGCAGATTGATAACGCGGTTGGTTTTGAAGCTGTATTTAACGTATTCGACGGTGGCTTCGTCTTTGCCGACTTCATCGAGGAGGGAGGTTTGCGCCGCCGCTTTTTGACCAAAAACGGTCAAAATACTGAGGGGGGCTAATGCGAGTAGTTTTTTCAATCTCATTGCTTAACAGTTTGATTATGAATGATTTAGCCGCTTATTTACGACAAAGACACATGGCTAACAACGCTTTTTAAAACGCTGAAAACAATGTGTCTTTGTCTTGAAACAAACGTTTTTTACGCTTGCAATACTAATGCCTATTTTGCCAACGGCTGCAACGCACAGGTGATGTCAATTTTAGCATCTTTACCAATTTTGTCACGCACGACACTCGGGATGTCAATTTTATAGTCCGCTAAAGGGGCTTTAAAACTCGACTTTGAGGCGGTGATTTTACCGCCTTTCACCGTAAAAATGCCTTTAGTTTCGACCTCTTTCGCAACGCCGTGTATCGTCAATTTGCCTTTGACGATTGCTGTGTAGTCGCCATCTTTTGTCAAATTAATGTTCTTCTTAAAGTCCACAACGTCACCTGCGAAAGTAGCCTTCGCAAATTTGTTGCTTTCCATGTAGTTTTCATTAAAATGTTCTTCCATCAAGGCTTGCTCGAAGTGAAAACCTTTTATCAAAACGGCGGCTTCCATTTTCCCCGTAGCAGCGTCAATAACGACCGTTCCTTTCGGGTTAACGGCAGCAATTTTCTCGGGGGAAGTCGCACTCGTCGCGTCAAAATTGATTTTGGCGTCTTTGGTAAAAAACTTTTGAGCCGAAAGATTCAGAGCGAAAAGCAATGCAAATACACTAAAAATTAATTTTTTCATACTATTAAATTGTATTTTTTAAGTGAAAAATTAAACTACTGTGCAGCAATATTTTTTAATGTGTAAAATATTTAAAATGAAATAGATAGATAGTTTTTACTTTTATGACTAACCCCAACTTTTAAGTTGG
>JAYSRS010000454.1:0-11186 GCA_043720935.1 Saprospiraceae bacterium | reverse complement strand
GCCTTCCACGAAGAGGTTGGCAAGGTCGCTGTAGTCCCATTCGCAATTGCCGGTCCTTACGCCGCAACGGAATTTGTTGTTGTACAAACCAGTCACATCGCTGATGGACAAGGTGCTGGTGAATACACCTGAGTACGGAGCAGCATTGGCAAGGTTGACCACAAACTACTGCCCAAAAGCAGAAAAAACGTCCGTTCTTTTATCGGCATCATACCACCTAAAAAGGCCATCGGAACGCTCGCAAAAACGAGTGGCAGAATTTTTTTGGCATTAAAATAGCCATTTTTCCAGAAAATATACGTTCCCCCAGCGACAACAATGATATTACACATCAAAGACGTGGAACGCATCGCCGTCATGGGTATAGCAAAAAGGGATAGTGCGGCTAAATAAGACGAGCCACCGCCGAATCCTGCGGAGGCATAGACGGCAGCGACGATAAAAAAAAGAGCCGTAAGTTGGGCGATGTCAGTAGTCATAAGAAGATTTCAAAATTTCAGATTTCAAGGTGCAATAAATTGAGTGGCGAAGCTATGAAAAAATTTAAGCCTTGAATATCCAATTCGATAAAGATAACTCTTGGAGGGTTCTAAAACCCTCCAAGCCTTTATGCAAGTCGTTAGCTTGTAACTAACGGCTTGCAACTCCTTATAACGACGAAAACGATTGCCACATAAAGTGTGGCAACCGTTTTGGTTAGTGAAGTTGTAAGATTGGCGAGAATTAGTTTCTCTTTTTGCTGTTCAAGCTTGCTGATAAGTTTTGCCCCGTGACGATGCTAATGTTGGACATGATGTCCTCGATTTTAGTTTGTTTCGGGTCGTAGCTAATCGCCAAAACGCGTTTGTCGCCGTTCCAGTCGATGTCCAAAACGCCCTTCGAATAGACAGCTTTTGCAGCTTTTTTGTCATTCAAATCAATTTTGAGCGATTCTTTCACATCGAAATACTCGGTGATAACGGCCTGAGCCTTAACTGAATTTGCGGCAACCATCAAAATGATTGCGAGAGCGGAACGTAAGAACGTGGCTTTCATGAGCTGTGTTATTTTAATTAAATAGTTATGAAAAGAAATAAATAAATAGTAATAATTTACTTAATGTGATGTGGGTGTAATACGTGATAAAGTTTTGGTAAAAGAATGTAAAAAACTAAAAATTAGCGTGTGTGTGCATACTGACTGAGCGTTTTGTTATTGATACTGATGATGTCTGAATTATTACCTACTATAGTGTTAATTGTGGTGACGATGGTTTCAATTTTGGTTTGTTTTGGGTCGTAGCTAATCGCCAAAATTCGTTTTGTTTCGTTCCAATCAACATCCATGACACCTTTTGTGTAGATGGCCGTTTGATTTTTTTTATCATTCAAATTAAGGCTGAACGATTTTTTAACTTCGAGATACTCAGTGATAACTAATTGAGCCTTAATGGTTTGCGTTGCCATTAAAAAACAGACGGCGACAACTAAACGCAAGAATGCAACTTTCATGAGTTGTGTTATTTTATAAGAATTGGTTGTGAAAAAGGATGAATATTTTACGCTGTGTGATTGATACACTTCGGACAGTGTAATAGAATCAATCAAGGTGAGTTTTTGTATGCGTAATTGCTTGGTGTGTATTTATGATACAAATATGCAGGGGTCGTAAAGGTTGTATGGGCTGAAATTGCGGTGTTTCGTGACACCGATTTTAACATTTTTTTAAATTTATTAGACAATAAATTAAACTAAAAAAGCCGCTTTTTACGCGTTTTTTACCCTTTTAAGGTTAAAAATTTCGTAAAAACAGCTTTAATTTTGTTTATCTATTGCGAAACCCAAATTTAATTCTATGACAATAGATAAAAGAAAACGCTAATTGAGTACAAATACGTGATTTTACTTTGAGCCGTTTTTTATAAAAAATAACGTCTTTGCAAGCAATATTTTTTTCAAACGTACCAAAATTTTGACATTTCTTTTATTGTGGGGCAATATTCCTAGACATTATGAACCACTGTCCATAATGTCTAAAAAACGCTCAATGTGTATTCAAAGGCAAGCCGCGACGCTGAAATTCCGTCCAATTAAGAGACTCGTCGCCTTTTCGTTGCTCCACCATTTCGATACAATTTTCGACTGGGCAAACCAATTGACACAAGTTGCAGCCGACGCATTCGGGGTCGTTGACGGTGTATGTATTATAAGGTGTACCCCTCAGTAAATTTATCGCTTGATGGCTCGCATCCTCGCACGTGATGTGACAAAGGCCACAATGAATACATTTTGATTGGTCAATTTTGGCCACAATATGGTAATTTAAGTCCAATTTCTCCCATTCTGTTACCTTCTTGACCGATAAACCGATGCAGTCGTCAAGGGTTTTAAAGCCTTTTTCGTCCATCCAATTCGACAAACCGCTTGTCAAATCTTCAATAATTCTAAAACCGTATTTCATAACGGCTGTACACACCTGCACATTTGTCGCGCCTAACAATAAAAATTCAGCCGCGTCTTTCCAATCCGTTACGCCACCAATGCCCGAAATCGGAATGTCCTTGAAAATGGGGTTCTTCGTCAATGAATGCAACATTTTCAAGGCAATCGGCTTCACCGCAGGGCCGCAATAACCGCCATAAGCCGACTGACCACCAACGTTCGGACGGACATCAAAAGTGTCTAAATCAACGCCCGTTATACTCTGAATCGTATTTATCAACGACAAACCATGCGTTCCAGCCGCCACAACGGCCTTTGCCGCAGGGACAACCGAGTGTACATTTGGCGTTAATTTGGTCAAAACGGGAATCGTCGCGCATTCCATGACCCATTCGACGACCATTTTAGCAATTTCGGGGTCTTGCCCAACCGACGCACCCATACCGCGCTCGGTCATGCCGTGCGGACAACCAAAATTGAGTTCAAGGCCATGCGCGCCCGTGTCTTCAACTTTTTTTATCAACTCATGCCACGACTCGCGGGAGTTGTCGGCCATCAAAGACACGACCATAGCGCGGTCGGGAAATTCTTTGAGACATTCAGCGATTTCTTTCAGATTTATAGGGAGGGGTCTGTCCGAGATGAGTTCAATGTTATTAAAACCCATAATCCGTTTGCCGCCGTAACTCACCGCCGAGTAGCGCGACGACGTGTTTTTGACCTGTGAACCAAGCGTTTTCCACACAACACCGCCCCAACCTGCTTCAAAAGCACGGAGAACATTGATTTTTTTATCGGTCGGCGGTGCAGACGCTAACCAAAAAGGGTTCGGCGACGTGATGCCGAGAATCGTAGATTGAAGATTTGCCATTTTTTGAACTGATTTTTAATACTCGTGTACATTTTGCACAACATGGCCCACAGATCGGAGGGATTAGGCTGATTTACACTGATTTTTTCTTGTACATCTAAAAAAATCAGTGTAAAATCTGTCGTATCCCTTTAATCAGTGTGCCATTTTGAATTTGTACAGTAATATTCTGATTTTTTTGTCGCTTAAAGGTAAAAAAAGATGCGGAATACTGAGGGGGTGTTTTTGGAATTAAAAATTAAGAATTAAAAATGGAAACGCCCGATTTCGCAGTGGAATCGAGCGTTTTGATTGGGTAAAAAGCGTTATTCTAAGATGATGCCAAGCGGAAATTGCGTTTTTTTGGCAAACCGTCGTCCTGCCCTTTGTATGCTTTCGATGGTACGTTCGCCCGTTTGAATCTGTAAATGCTCAATTTGTTGATTGAGATTATCCACAAATTTCATGTACGCAACTTTTGCTTCTCGCGTATCCAATTTTTTAAACGGTACTGATTCGCCTATAAAAGAGCGAAACAACCTCAAAGCATTCAGTTTTTCTTTCATAACTTCTTGACTATCAGACTTCTGAACGGTCAAATGCGGCAGCATTATCTCGTTGAAACTGTTAATATCAGTTTGGTTGAAACTGACAAGCTCAATTTTATTGGCTAATTCTATCATGTTAAATTTCTTCTAAATCAATGATAATTAAATTATTTTTTTCCCTTATATCTAAAACGCGAAATGCAGAGCTACTCTTAAAAAGAACTTCCTGTTCGTTGTCATAAGCAGAAGCCCCAAATTTAGTGAATTTTTCAATAGATTTTCCATTTTCAGAAGCAATGTGCAAAATAATTTCGCCAAACTGCTCCGCAATACTTCTTGATTTTGAGGCCGAAGTAAAGCCGTATTCAATCAAAATGCTATCCGTTTCCAAGGCATTTTGATACATTTCTAATACCGAAGCAATGCGCCAAATACCACGATAAACCGACATTTTTGTGTCGGGCAATTTAGCCAAAGCCGCATTCAGATGAACCGCAAATTCGGGTGTTACAACTTCCCTAAATTTACGCAATTCCGCGTTAACTTCATAACCCTCATCAGAATACGCATAAATAATTGCTTTCTCATATTCGGTTAGTTCTGTTACTTCTTTTGCAGAATCACTTGTTCTAATGGCGTTTAATGCCTCTTCGTATTTTAATTCAATGTATTCGTTTAATTCCATTGCGTTTGCTTTTCTCAAAGTAGAAAGTACAAAAGTAATAGAATTTTTGAATCTACCAAATTTATGATGCCTTCAATCAGGGTCTGCTTCCGACCCCGTTTTGCGGCGCAAAAGCCCTCTAAACGCCTCAACCGCCGTACAACCTTCACTCACAACCCTATACACTTCTTGCGTAATCGGCATTTCTACGTTGTAATGTTTGGCCAAATCCATGACGACACCACAGGTTTTGACACCTTCGGCGACCATCGACATTTCATTGATAATCTCTTCCAACGACCGTCCTTTGCCCAGTTGAAAACCCACATGACGGTTTCTACTGAGGGGGCTGATGCACGTCGCAATCAAATCGCCCATGCCCGCTAAACCCGCAAAAGTGCTAGGTTTTCCGCCCATAACAGTACCCAAACGCGTCAATTCGGCCAAACCACGCGTAATGACCGCCGACCGCGTGTTGTCGCCTGCACCCATGCCGTCACCCATGCCAACGGCTATGGCAATGACATTTTTCAACGCGCCGCCGAGTTCGCATCCAATAACATCATCATTTGTATAGACCCGAAACAAGCCCGACCGAAAGACTTTTTGCAAAGCATTGGCAATCGTCACGTCCACCATCGCAATTACGCCCGCCGCCGCTTGTCCGCCCATGATTTCTCGCGCCAAATTGGGTCCCGTCAGTATCCCCGCAGGGTGTCCGTGCATCGTGCTTTCGATGATTTCAGTCATCCGCATCCGCGTGCCTTGTTCGATGCCTTTTGTCAGACTGACAATCGGCACCCACGGACGAATATGCGGGGCAGCTTCCGCCAAAACGTGCCGAAAACTATGCGAAGGCACGCCCATCACAATCACATCGGCGTCGTGAACTGCCATTTTGATAGATGTTGTGGCTTTTAAGGCTTCGTGCAAGGGGGCATTCGGCAAATATTTTTCGTTGCGGTGGTACTTGTTGATGTCTTCAACCGTTTGTGCATCGCGCGCCCACATCGTTGTCGGGCTGTTGCGGGCCGTCAATGAAGCCACCGTCGTTCCCCACGAACCGCCGCCGAGAAGGGCTACTTTTAGTTTTTTTTCCATTTTGCTGATGATTTTAACGATTTAACTTATCCACGGATTACACAGATTTTTACTGATTTATAGATGCGTGGAAGCCCGAAGGGCTTGAATATGAATAACCGTAGATGCAATCTACGGACATGATAAAAGGCACGTTCCCAACTCCGAAGGAGTTGAATATAGCTATCAATGAGTTGCTAAAACGTTCAACTCCTTCGGAGTTGGAGAAAGTGTCGCATCCGACCCGTAGGTTTCACCTACGGTTATTCATATTCAAGTCCTTCGGACTTATGCAACATCAATTAGTCATTGCTCTTAATAAATCTAGGTTTAAAGAAACGTCATTATCTCTAATCCTACATTTTTTCAAGGCTTTTTTATCATTTTTAGTTTTGAATCCCTAAAAACTACTTAATTCGTGGCTTCATTTTGGGTTTTAAAAACAATTATCAATCAAACTAAAAAATTAGACAATGCGAAAAATTAGAATGGGCATGGTTGGCGGTGGCGAAGGGGCGTTTATTGGCGCCGTTCACCGCATGGCGGCGGCTTTAGATGGCCAAATTGAATTGGTTTGCGGCGCGTTTTCCTCGGATGCGGCCAAATCTAAGCGGTCGGGCGAGGCGTTGTATCTCCCTGCAAACCGTGTTTACAGCAGTTTTGAGGAGATGATTCTCGAAGAAAAAAAATTAGACCCCTCAGTACGCATGGACTTTGTGAGCATCGTGACGCCGAATCACGTGCATTTTCCACCCGCTAAAATGGCTTTGGAAAACGGGTTTCACGTTGTTTGCGATAAACCCCTATCTTTCAATTTGGAAGAAGCGGCTGAACTAGAAAAACTCGTTGCCGAAACAGGCTTGCTGTTTACCTTGACCCACAATTATACGGGCTATCCGATGGTAAAACAGGCACGCGGCATGATAAAACGGGGCGATTTTGGCAAAATTCGTAGGGTTATTGTCGAATATCCGCAAGGTTGGCTCTCTACTTTTGCCGAAAATACGGAAAATAAACAAGCCGCTTGGCGCACCGACCCGACAAAATCGGGCATTGTCGGGGCAATGGGCGACATTGGCACACACGCCGAAAACTTGGCGGAATACATTACAGGCTTGAAAATCAAGCGTTTGTATGCCGATTTAACCACATTCGTAGATGGTCGTTTGCTCGATGATGATGGGTCAGTTCTGATGGAATTAGAAGGCGGTGCAAAAGGGATTTTATTCGCTTCGCAAATTTGCGCGGGCGAGGAAAACAATTTGAACATCCGCGTTTATGGTGAAAAAGGCGGTTTTCAATGGTTTCAAATGCAGCCTAATTCATTGATTGTCAAATGGTTAGACAAACCGAGCGAAACCATGCGGACGGGTGGAAGCGGTGCATTGCCCGAGTCCCTCGCGCATACACGCACACCTGCGGGCCATCCCGAAGGGTATTTGGAAGCCTTTGGCAATATTTATCGCAACTTTGCGAAGCAAGTACAAGCGCATTTGGCAGGAGAAGCAGTTGACCCAATTTTTGACACCCCCTCAGTATCAGATGGTGTTCGCGGCATGAATTTTATTTACAAAGTCGTTGAATCGAATAAAAAACGCGATTGGGTAGATATGTAATTAACTTATGTTAGGCTTTGTGTAACATAAGATTTCAAGCGTATCTTCATTGTTTTACAAATAAATAGGCCAGTATTGATGTAAAAAAATGACCGTATGAAGCTTTAAGAAAGACATAAAAATCGTTAAAACACATTTAGGCATTCCATTATTAATATATTTTTTTTATTTTAAGCCGCAAATACAGTTGGTTAATCCTTCAAAAGTCGTACTTTGCCGAACATTTATTTGTATTTTAATTAGTCATCAAATTTTTATAACTATCGCAAAATTCTTACACAATGTTAAAGGACGTCATTCAAATTCAGTATGAATCCGACTGTCAACGGATTTACCACCTTCTTCAACCTGATTTCAAGGCTTTTCCTAAAAACGTGGACGAAGACGAAATCGTCTGCGAATTAGTGGAGCTGTACGAAAAAATCTATTATCCGATGTATGAAGCAGAAGCAGCATAAAAAAAATGAGAATTAAAAATTGAGAATTCATATATCACTGATTATTAAGCTATAATGAATTTAGTATTTTTTAACTTATCGTTTTATGCTACTAACTAAAGTGTACACCACTAAAAGAAAAAGCCGATTGAACAGTTGTTCAGTCGGCTTTTTTCATCAAAATACTGAGGGGCCTATTTTTTACAAACTTTATGCGTAATTTTTTCGTTACAAATGCTTTAATAAACCAAAACTAAAATTAGAATATTTGCATTTCTCATATATATTCTTTAATTTTGCCTTATTAAAATCATTATATACTCACAAGACAATCTTATCACATGACTATTAACAATATTACTTTTGGGTTTGATACGAATGAAATCGTCGAGAATGATAAAAGATGGAAAACGCAACTGCGTTATTACCAAATCAACAACCGAAACGACATCCTCAAAGCATGGGAGCGCGGCGGTCGGTCGGTGATGTATCAATCGCCGACGGGAAGTGGAAAAACGCCCACAATCGCTTCAATTGTCAAAATTTTTGACCAAAAAGGCTTGAAAACCTTGACTATCGCCCACCGTGAAGAGTTGGTGGACAATATCCGTAAAGAATATCTACAACTTTTTGAGATTGAAACGGGCGCGATTAAAGCGGGCCTAAAACGCGATTACAGCCTCCGTCACCAAGTCGCAAGCATTGGCACTTATGTCAATGCGTTGGACTTTAATCCCGATTTAATCATCACCGACGAAGGCCATCATTGCATCGCGCAAACCTATCGAACTATCTACGCAGCGCACCCCGAAGCCCGACTTTTGATGGTCACAGCCACGCCTTATCGTTTAAGCGGACAAGGTTTTACAGAGGTGTGT
This sequence comes from Saprospiraceae bacterium, assembly GCA_043720935.1. Classification (GTDB taxonomy): domain Bacteria; phylum Bacteroidota; class Bacteroidia; order Chitinophagales; family Saprospiraceae; genus JAAFJT01. The sequence goes on along the minus strand of JAYSRS010000454.1, from coordinate 2,693 downwards.
GATGAACTCGTTTTGGGCTTGTCAGTGGCACAATTGGAGCGCATGGGCAATCTGATTCCCGCTCAATTGTGGGCGATGACGACTTATACGCACGACCAAATTGCCCAAGTACATATCGTCAAAGGTGAGTATTCTGAAAGCGAAATGGCCGATTTGTTGAGCGAAGCGCGTCAAATTATGTCGGTTGTGGACACTTATATCGAAAAAGGCGAAGGCAAACAAATGATGTTATACGCCACAACGGTCGAGCATTCTAAAAAACTGGTCGAGGCTTTTGAGTGGCGGGGCATCAAAGCAGGCCATGTTGACGGCAAAACGAAGAATCGCCATGAGGTTTTTGACCAATTTATTAACAAAAAAATTCAAGTGTTGTCGAACTGCGAAATCGCTACTGAAGGCAACAATATTCCCGCAATTGAAATCATCGGTTTAGCCCGAAAAACGAAATCTTTGTCTTTGTATTTGCAAATGGTGGGTCGGGCATCACGTCCGCACCGTGGAAAATGGTCCTATTTGCTGTTCGATTTTGTTGACAATTACTGGGAACACGGCTTGCCGAATCGGGAACACGATTGGCGGAGTCATTTTATTGGCATTTCAAAAAAAGATAGACAAAAACGCGAAGACACGGCTTTGGATAGGCAGTTTGAAATTCAAGGTGAAGATGGCGATATTTTTATATCTGATTTGGCTAAATTGCCCGATGGTTTCAAAGGTCAAATTCTGAAAGAGGTGGACCCGTCAAACACGCGTCATGCGGAGGCATTGCGGCGGCGACAAGCGCAATTGGATGCCATCAATCAAAAAAGGCGTGAAAAAGAGGCTGTAATCGAACGGCGTTTGGCCGAAATTCAACGTCGAAAAGAAGAAAAAGAAGCCGAAATCCAACGGATTAAAGACGAAAAATTGGCCAAAATTCAACGCAAAATTGCGGAACAAGAAGCCGCCATTCAACGCCGAATAGATGCCGAACAAGCCCGAATTCAAAAAAAATTGGACGAAAAAGCGGCTAAATTGCAGAAAATCGAAGATGCGCGTTTGGCTAAAATTCGTGAAGAGGACATACGCGAAGAAAGCTGGCGGCGGAGTGCGTTGATTCGAGACATTCAATATAAAGCTAAAACGAAACGCGACGCTGAAAGTCGGGATGTTTACCGCATCCAAGACGAAAGCTACAAGAGACGGCGGGCTTTGATTGACGTTATTTTGGAAAAAAATCGCCTAAATAGCTACTCTTTTTGGGGTGAATATTCGGAACAGCAACGCATTAACGAAGCAGAAGCGGCGGAAGAACGTTGGGAATACAAGATGATGGGCATCTTTCACCGTTTGGAAAATCAGTTTGAAATTGGTATCCGAATGACCCATAATTTCAAGCACGCCGTAACGCGGATGGTGGAATTTAACGTCAATAAACGTTATCCAATGATTAAATTATCGAATATGATTCGCATCGTTGAGCCGTATTGGAAGGCCGAAAGATTGTTCACGCAGGAACAATTTGACACCATTTTGAAAAGCTTGGAAACCATGACAAATATGAAAATTGATAGAGATGTGCCGAATGATTTACCTGCGGATTTATCCACAGATGCCACGGATTAACACGGATTTTAGGCTTAAAATGGCTGATTTTTAAATAAAAATGACCTAAAAGGTACTAAATACTGAGGGGGTCTATTTTTGCAAAAACATTTTAATAATTAACTAAGTAGTAATGCGTAAATAAACGCTATTTATTAACGAGTTATATTCAATTATTTTTTTTAAATGGAAAAAAAACTACCGCCCATCATCAAACTAGACGCGTTGGTGAGCTTGCAAAAAACAACGGACGTCACGTTAGTTGATGTCAGAACGGGGTCAAATGCCTTGGAAATGTACCAAAATAACCATTTAAAAGGCGCATTATTCGTTGATTTAGAGCATCAATTGGCCTGTAAAAGCGATAATGCGGCGAACGGTGGACGGCATCCGTTGCCAAGTGTCGAACAATTTATATTAATTTTGAATCAATTAGGCATTGGTGAAAACAGTCATGTGATTGTTTACGACGATAAAAATGGGGCCAATGCAGCCGCTCGTTTTTGGTGGATGCTACGCGCTGTTGGCCATGAAAAAGTGCAAGTCATTGATGGAGGAATGCAGGCAGCCATTAAAGCGGGCTTTCCGACGAGCGGTAAAAAAGAAGTGATTACGTCTAAAATGCCTTACAAAGCGGACGCATGGGTTTTACCTTTGGTGGACTTGGAAACAGTCGAAAAAGCAACGCATAACGATATTTTATTAATCATAGATGTAAGAGATAAAGCACGTTATGAAGGCCATATCGAGCCAATTGACCTAATCGCGGGGCATATTCCGAATGCCGTCAACGTGCCTTTTAGTGAAAATTTGGATGCCGATGGTTTTTATTTAGACCCCTCAGTATTGAAGGCAAAATACGAAGCGGCTTTCGGCAACAAGGTATCAAATCAAGTCATTGTGCATTGTGGTTCGGGCGTGACGGCGTGTCATACCTTACTTGCGGTCGCGTATGCAGGAATGGAAATTCCTAACTTATACATGGGTTCGTGGAGCGAATGGTCGAGAAATGATTTGCCAATTGCAACGGAATTGTAGAAACGCAGCATACGTTAATATGTTGGAAAATGGCCTCCTCAGTAAAAAAGCCGTTTTCAATCAATTTTGCA
>JAYSRS010000453.1:0-3867 GCA_043720935.1 Saprospiraceae bacterium | reverse complement strand
TACACCGCACGAAAAATTGGACATATATGGTTTGGTATTACCAAGATTTTGCAGCTACGCCGCAACTTGAAATCCTACACTAACGATTGTTAAAACTCACAAATACCAACTTGCAATTAATTGATAATCAATACTTTGCAGATTTTTTAATTCTTAATTTTTAATTCTTAATTTCCTTAAAATCAACTCTATGCATTGGATTGACTGGCTCATTCTCGTTGGTACGCTCGTCGGCATTACGGGCTACGGGATGTACAAAACCCGTGGCGCGACGGATATGCAAACCTATTTGCTCGGCGCAAAAGAACTAAAATGGTGGACGATTGGCCTGTCAATTATGGCAACGCAAGCGAGCGCAATTACCTTCCTTTCGACGACAGGACAAGGCTACGAAGCGGGCATGGGCTTCGCACAATTTTACATCGGCCTACCGATTGCGATGGTCATTTTGAGCGCGTTTTTCCTACCGATTTACTACCGACTGAACGTCATGACGGCCTACGAATACCTCGAACGCCGCTTCGATTTACGCACCCGAACGCTCGCCGCTTTGCTGTTTTTGTTGCAACGGGGCATGTCAGCAGGATTGACAATTTACGCACCTGCCATCGTTTTATCGGTCATTTTGGGCTGGAATTTGGGCTGGGTATGCTTTTTTCTAGGTATTTTCGTTATTTTCTACACTGTTTTTGGCGGTGGCGAAGCTGTTAGCGTGACGCAAGAACAACAAATGATTGTCATTTTGGGCGGTCTGATTGTGGCTTTTGTTATTATGATTTTCAAAATGCCAGAAGGCGTTAATCTGACCGATGCGTTGAATGTGGCGGGGAAATTGGGCAAAACAAATGTGATTGATTTTAAATTTGATTTGAGTAATCGCTACAATTTTTGGTCGGGAATGTTCGGCGGCACGTTCTTGTTTTTGAGTTATTTTGGCACCGATCAGTCGCAAGTGCAGCGTTATTTGTCGGGCAAAACCTTGGCCGAAAGCCGTTTGGGTTTGTTGTTCAACGGCGTTATTAAGTTGCCGATGCAGTTTTTGGTCTTGGCCGTCGGCGTGATGATGTTCGTTTTTTATCAGTTCAACAAGTCGCCAATTCACTTCAATCCTGAAAATTTAGCCTACGTTCAGACCCCTCAGTATCAAACCCAATTGAACGATTTAGAAACCAAACGCGGGGCCATTTTTGAGGCTAAAAAGTTGGAAATGAACAACTTAGTCGCCGCGTCGAGAGCCGAAAATGTAGCCGATATTGACGCGTCAAAAACAAAAATTCAAGAATACCTCAAAGCAGAAACGCAGGTTAGAACGGACGTAAAAACGCTCATAAAAGCCGCAAATCCTAAGGCTGAAACGAAGGACACGGACTATATTTTTATCAATTTTGTCATTCATAATTTACCCATCGGTATCATCGGATTATTGTTAGCCGTTATTTTTTCGGCAGCGATGTCGTCAACTTCTTCCGAAATCAATGCCCTTGCAACGACTTCCATCATTGATATTTATCGCCGACAAATGAAACCGAACGAAACGGACGCTCATTATATGCGGGTATCGCAGTGGCTGACGGCAGCTTGGGGCATTTTGGCGATGTCATTTGCCGTTTTTGCCTCACTTTTGGAAAATTTGATTGAGGCCGTCAACATTGTCGGTTCATTGTTTTATGGGGCGATTTTAGGCTTGTTTATGGTGGCGTTTTTTATGAAAAACATTGGCGCAAAGGCCGTTTTTGCAGCAGCAATTATTTCAGAAATCGTTGTTATCTCCATATTTACGCTTGATAAAATGAATGTATTTAAGTTCGCGTACCTGTGGCTGAACCTCGTCGGTTGCGTTCTCGTTATGGTTTTAGCTTGGATTTTCCATCATCTATTTTTCCCAAATGAAGCAATTAAAACCAAAGAGCATGAACGAATTAAAGAGGAACTATAAAGTAGGGATGATGGTAACTACTTAGGTGTAAACACTTTTTGCTCGCTTCGCTCGCAAAAAGTGAGGAGAGGTGGTTCATTTTTCGGGCAAAGCCCGAAAAATGAACCACATTCCCCTCTCTTGCGAGCGAAGCGAGCTATGACAAGTAGTTACGAATGATGAATATATATGTCTTTTATCGAAAAAATGGCCAAAATACTGAGGGGGTCTTTTTTAAAATAACTCATTGATTTCAAACGTTTTGTATCTACCCAAAAGTTGGCAACCTTTGAAGAAGCGTGATTAAAAAATCCGTCGAACTGCTTGTTCTGACGGATTTTTTGTTAATAACTATCGACAAACGTTTTTTTTCTGAAAAAAATCTTTTTGTCGGCCTATCTTGCCGCCCGTTATAAAACACTTTACTTTTCGCAATTCCTACACATCATTATGAACTACAATGCACGCCTTTTTTGGGCACTCAATATTTTTTATTGGACACTTCATTACATCATTCAAGGCTCGACAAGTCCGATATTTTTAGGATTAAGTCTGACCTATCGGCTCACGCTTATTGCAAGTTTTATTTTTTGGATAATGCTCATAACGGGGCTTTACCGTTTTGTGCATCAAAAACTGAATTTTAGTCATAAGTCTCTTCAATTTACGGCGATTCAAATCCTCGTAAGTGCCGTCATTATGACCAGTTTAGACATTTTTTGTCGCTTCTTCATCAATGAATCCCTCTTCATTTTTGATTCTTTCACACCTGAAAACATGATGAGCAGCACTCCGTTTGCGCGGGTGTACACGTACAGAGTAGATGAAAATTTAAACCTTATATTTGAGCAATTCAGTGCCAACTCCCAATGGATGAAATTTATGGCTTATGTAATTTGGGCAGCCGCCTACAATTTTTACCATGTTGCACTTAATTTACGCCGAAATACTATTGAAAAATTGGCCACCGAAAATCGCGCTAAAGACTTGGAACTCATTAATTTACGCGCGCAGCTAAATCCTCATTTCTTATTCAATGCTTTGAACAGCATTCATTCATTAGCGATGATGAAAAAAGACACCGCTTCAGATGCCGTACTCTTACTGTCCGATTTGATGCGTTATACTTTGAATTATGAGAAACGAGATTTGGTAACTTTATCAGAAGAAATAGAAGTGGTTGAGAAATATTTGCAGTTAGAAAAAATTAGATTTGGTAAGAGATTGACGACCGAATTAACGATTGCAGAAAATACTTTAGATGTGAAAATTCCACCAATCTGCATTCAAACTTTGGTAGAAAATGCCATAAAACACGGCTTACAAAGCGCACCAAATGGCGTTTTCATTAAAATTAACAGCCAATTGACCGCCGATTTATTGACGATAAACATTATAAATTCAGGTCAATTGAAAGAAGAGACCCCCTCAGTATTAGTGCAAAAAAATAGCGGCATTGGCGTTGAAAATACGCGGAGGCGTTTGAAAATGATTTATGGAGAAAAGGCTAAATTTGATTTGAAAAATTTGAATGAAACGGAAGTAATAGCCACGTTACAATTGCCGATAAATGTGAGCTAAATCGTATTTTTTTACGAAATTATCGGCTTTTTGTCGCACCCAGTAAATGGTGTCTTATTGCGGCGTAGCTGCAAAATCTTGGTAATGATTAAGGTAAAAATGCTTTTTCCTAAGCGGTGTAACCACTAAAATGCTTGTTTTGCGGTTACACCGCATTTAAAATCGTGCATTCGTAGCGTTATTACCAAGATTTTGCAGCTACGCCGCAATGCGATAATTAACCGATTAATCCGTAATTAAATGTCTAAGATACAGTTCTATCCCGTTTTAGTGTTTAAAAAAGGCAAAAGTAAGCATTTACTGAAAATTAAAGTATGAATTTGCAATTCATTGATAATCAATTATTTACATAGTTTTACGCGCTTTTTGAA
>JAYSRS010000452.1:0-3868 GCA_043720935.1 Saprospiraceae bacterium | reverse complement strand
CCCCGCACGTTCGTTTTGCGGACGAAGCTATCTTGTTAGGTGCGCCGCCGTCTAGTCAATCTTATCTTTTGGGGTCAAAAATCATTGCCGAAGCCTTGAGATTAGGCGTTGACGGCATTCATCCTGGCTATGGTTTTCTGTCCGAAAATGCGGGTTTTTCAAAGGCTGTGACCGATGCGGGTATGATTTTTATTGGCCCAAGTCCTTATTCAATCGAAACAATGGGGTCAAAATTGGGTGCAAAAGAGGCTGTGAAGGCTTACGGGATTCCGATGGTGCCGGGTACTGAGGGGGCAATTTCTGATGTTGCGGAAGCGAAACGCGTGGCGGCTGAAATTGGTTATCCGATTTTGATAAAAGCTTCGGCAGGTGGCGGTGGAAAAGGAATGCGGGTTGTTGAAAATGCCGCCGAATTTGACGAACAAATGCAACGAGCCGTGTCGGAAGCGATTTCATCGTTTGGCGACGGGGCGGTTTTCGTTGAAAAATATGTGGGTTCACCCCGACACATTGAAATTCAAGTCTTGGCGGATAATTTTGGCAATACTGTGTATCTTTTTGAGCGCGAATGTTCGATTCAACGGCGGCATCAAAAACTCATCGAAGAAGCCCCGTCAAGCTGTTTGACACCTGAAATTCGTCAAAAAATGGGCGAAGATGCCGTAAAAGTGGCCAAAGCCTGCCATTATTCGGGTGCAGGAACGGTCGAGTTTTTGGTGGATGAACAGTTGAATTACTACTTTTTGGAGATGAATACGCGGCTTCAAGTGGAGCATCCCGTGTCGGAATGGATTACAAATTTGGACTTGGTAGAGCAGCAAATTCGGGTTGCAAGAGGCGAAAAACTCGCTTTTTCGCAAGCAGACTTGACGATAAATGGTCATGCAATTGAGTTGCGCGTGTGTGCGGAAGACCCAAAAGAGAATTTTTTGCCGTCGGTGGGTCAGTTGACAAAATATCGCCCCCCCCTCAATATGTCGAACGTGCGCGTGGACGACGGCATTGAAGAAGGCATGGAAGTCTCAATTTATTATGACCCGATGTTGGCCAAACTTATTGCATGGGGTGCGACCCGCGACGCCGCGATTCAGCGGCTGATTGAAGCGATTGACAATTTTGAGATTGAAGGCGTGGCCACTACCCTACGCTTCGGAAAATTTGTTTTGCAACACGACGCCTTCAAAACGGGGCAATTTGATACGCATTTTATCAAGCATTATTTTACTGAACCCGATGTTTTGGACGATAAAACCGAAGCAGATGTGGCCGCTACCCTAGCCGTTCGCTTGTTTTTGGCACATAAAAAACAGTTGGTTGCACCAAAAGTCGAAACGTCAAATTGGACGAAAAGATAGTTTGAAGTTTGAAGGCCGCAAAATTTAAAATGGATGCTTGGTTTTTAGCTTTTAGTTTTCAAAGTAAAAAATACAGAGGGGACTATTTTTGAATTTCACAACAAAAGCCAAGTTTTACCGCCTTCAAACTTCCAATTTCAAACTCTACTAAACGCGCCACCTAAACGATTGATTATCAATGGCTCTTTGCGTTGACAAGATGCCGTTTAGGTGGTCAAATTCATGTTGCAACAACTCCGACAAACTGCCTTCAAGGTGCATCGTTTGCGGTTTAAATTCAAGGTCAACGTAAGTAATCGTGCAGGATTTATGCCGTTTCAAACGCACCAATAAATTGGGAAAACACATACAATCGTCCCAAACGTCAAACATCTCCTCGCTCAAATTGGTCAATTCTGGATTGACAAAAACGGTCGGTTTGTTGTCAATATTCATGTAAATCAGCCGTTTCATCACGCCGATTTGAGGCGCAGCGATGCCTCTAAATGCGCCGTAATGGGCAAATCTTTCCTTGTATTCAAACAAAATATCGTGCAAATCTTGCAAAACAGGCATTAATTCAAGTGTCTCATCGGGTTCGACAGGCTCTGAAACGCCGTGCAAACGCGGGTCGCCGAGTAGCAATATTTTATCAGATTTCATTTTTTAATTTAATTTAATTTTGAAGAAAATTATGGATGAGTAAACAATTGATTGCATTTTCTATGGCGTGAAACGTTCGGGGAACTTTGAAAGTTCCCCGAACGTAGTGTCAAGTAAAGCAATGGAAAAAGTGAAAAAAAGAATATTACTGTACAAATTAAAAATGGCCCACAGATTGGACAGATACGACAGATTTCACAGTGATTTTTTCAGGCGTACACGATAAAAATCAGTATAAATCAGCCTAATCCCTTCAATCTGTGCATCAAATAAAAAAGCCAATACCTCACGGCATCGGCTTTGTTCAATTGATTAAAATTTGAAGATTGAAATTTGTTAAAAAGGTTTTGATTTCTTGTATTTGAGTAGAAGCAATAACTGAACCAAATATAATAGAGATTGTTTTGTTAAGTGCTTTTTATCTTAAAAAATACCCTAAAAAAGGGATATTTGACTACCTATTTTTATCTCATCTAAAAATCTAGGCCCCCTCAGTATAACAGGAAAACTGGCCTCTATGCGCTCTTGAAAATACTTTGCGCTGTACGGAGATTTTAAATTATCGGGCGAATGTGTAAAGAAATAGACTTCGTGTAAGCCCATATCAAACCATGTTTTCAAGCGTTCTACCCATTCATCGAGCCTTGGAAAATCAATTGTGTCGTCGTCAACACCAATAAAACGGACGATTGCCATCGGCGTTGTCAAACGTTGATGCAGGACATCGCGGCGTCCTGACACGTCGGTTATGACGGTTGAGACGTTGTTTTCTTCCAAAATTTTGAAAAAATCGACCCATTGTCCTTGCGAGGTACGAAGCAAACTTGGCGTCTCTTTTTCATTTTTTTTATTGATACTAAACCACTCTATTCCACGCAATTCGACCGAAAAAGGGACAGATTTGTTCAATTTACTAAGGTATTTCTCAAAAACGGGCAGATTAGACGCGTTAAAATATTCGGGCAATTGCATAAAACAGACGCCTAATTTATCTTCTAAACCTAAAATAGCTTCGCAAAATTGCCCCGTCAAGCCCGTGCCGTAGCCCAAGTCTTTTGAATGCGAAACGGTTTGCAACATCTTTGGTGCAAAGCGAAAATCGGCAGGTGTTTGGTCGCGCCACTTCTCAATATCGGCAAAAGAAGGCGTCCGATAATGGGTTGTGTTCAACTCAATTGTATTGAATTGTTGGCCGTAATATTTGAGATAATCCGTTGATTTACAAGCCTTTGGATAGACCCACCCGCACCAATCCTTCATGGCCCAACCCGTGCAACCCACGTACACACGCGGCAACCCGACGCGGGGAATCGCCCCCCTCAGTACCCGCGCCGTTTCAGGATGGTCGGTGGGCAAAGTAAAATTGACAGTCGAGATATTTGTTAATTTTCCAAATTCCATACGCTTGTAGGTTTTAAAGATTTGATTACTTTTGCGCTTCTGTGTTCTTCGCCACGCAGAGTTCACGCAGAGTTCACGGAGAACACAGAGGTTTTATTTTTTTATAGATTAGCCACAAAGTAACAGGTTGAACAACTTACCTTAACCAAGGTTTATAAAAAAAAGCTACAGTCAAACAAAACTTTACTAACAACAAATGCAAGTGGCGCATTTTAGAGCGCATTACTGACTTTTAAATCATTGATAATCAATAATTTAACTTAGTAGTCTTTCACATTAATGCTGTCGGTTAGATTCCATCTTAGTAGTCCTTCATATTAATGATGTCGGGTTTTGAATTTTGTATATCTTAGGAAGATTCCTTCAATCTTCCTAAGGAACGTTAAGTAAATAAAAGCGTATTTTACTGGCTCTTTCTCGCTGCGCTCGAAAATCGCCATCTGAAGGATTTTTTAGGAGGCAGCTTGTTT
>JAYSRS010000451.1:0-3871 GCA_043720935.1 Saprospiraceae bacterium | reverse complement strand
TCTTCTAAAATTTGTAGGTAATTTTCGTAGCGAATGTCACTAATCGCGTCGCGTTCTAAGGCTTCTAAAACGGCACAATTTGGCTCGTTGCGGTGCATACACGAACTGCCAAAACGGCATTGTTCGCTCAAAACAAAAAATTCGCGGAAATTATGGGCCACTTGAATCGGCTCTAAGTTATTGAAAGCCAACATTTTAATGCCTGGTGTATCAATCAAGAAGCCGCCAAAATCAAGCGGGTGCATTTCGGCAAACGTCGTGGTGTGTTGACCTTTGCCCGAATAATCCGAAATTTCACCCGTTTTAAGTTCCAATTTTGGCTGAATCCCATTCACAACGCTCGATTTCCCGACGCCCGATTGACCACTCAACATCGTGATTTTATTCGTCAAAATGTCGCGCAAGGCATCTAAACCGACCCCCTCAGTAGCGGAAACTAAAAGTACCGTATAGCCGACTTTTTCGTAAATCGCCTTCATTTTTTCAAAAATAGCCGACGCTTCGGCATCATACAAGTCAGATTTATTGAATACGATAACAGTCGGAATCTCTTGCGGCTCAGTTGTCAACAAAAAACGGTCAATAAATCCCTGTTTCAAACTTGGTTCAACAACTGTTACAAAAAGTACCGCTTGGTCAATGTTCGCAGCAAGCAAATGCACATCATGCTTGCGTCGCGGCGACTGTCGGGCGACGTAATTGGTGCGCGGCATAATTTTTTTTATCATGCCTTTCCCTTCGTCTTCAATGATAAATTGCACGATGTCACCGACCGCTACGGGGTTTGTCAGCACCATATTATCGAGCCGAAATTTGCCGACAATGCGGCATTTTACGACTTCGTTTGTATCGGTGCGGCGTACGGCGTACCAACTACCCGTTGATTTTATAACTGTTCCTTGAATCAAAATATGTTGTTTAAGTTGTTTAAAATCAATTAATTATGAAATTTTAAATTTTTTCTAAATCACCTGCTGAAACCCAACCCTCTTCGCCATTTGCCAATTTAACCTTTGTCAAATCGCCAATTTTATCCACAATTTCTACTTTAATCCCTTCGTGGAGCGTCGCCGTGACAGCCGCCGCTTCATTCGGGGCGTTGCGAAAAGCCGTTTCTTTCGACATGATGATGCCTTGATTAATTTCAGATATTTTCGCCGCATTATTAGCCGTTAAAAACAGGAGTAAACTCAAAGGCAAGGCAACAAAACCCGTGATAAAACCGCGTTTTTTCCAAGCTCGTTGCTTACCTAACAACCAAACAGCAAAGCTGCCACCGCTTAACCATAAGAAAAATAAAGCAAAAACCGACCAAGTGTCTGCTGAAAATACACCCCTCAGTAAACGGTACCATTTGACGAAAAAAACGTCACTCACCGCTTCAATGTCGTCCGTCACGCGGCTACGGGCGACCGTGAGATTCGCTTGAATATCGGCATCCGTCGGCGCGATGCGAGCAGCCCGTTCGTAGTTCAAAATCGCGCGACCCGTCTGATTGAGCCGAAAATAAGCATTGCCTACGTTGTAATACAGCTCTTTTGAAAACAATTTGCCCCCCCTCAGTATCGTCTCGTATTGTTCGACTGCCAAGGGGAAATTACCCGTTTGATAGGCTTGATTGGCATTTTGAAAGAGTTGTTGCGCGTCGGCAGCAGCGATTTTTGACGCGTTTGATGTGAGTATAAAAAAGAGTAAGTATTTGAAAATGAAAGATTTACGCATTTTAAAATTCGTTTTTTAACGATTTTTGCTTTCGGATTTTATGGGCCACTGATTAGTCCTATCTGTCTAATCAGTGGCCCATGAAATCCGAAATAAAGATTACTATTTTTACTATATTACGACACAATCACCCCGTCTTGCATCGTCAAAATGCGGTCGCTTAGGTGGGCGAGTTCGTCGTTGTGCGTCACGATGACGAAGGTTTGCTTGAAATCTTCGCGCAATTTGAACAACAAATCGTGTAAGTCTTTTGACGATGCGGAATCCAAATTGCCCGTCGGTTCGTCGGCAAAAACGACGGCGGGATTGTTCATCAAAGCCCTTGCGACGGCGACGCGTTGTTGTTCGCCACCGCTTAATTCGGTCGGTTTATGCGTCAAACGGGCTGATAAACCTAGATAATCGAGCAATTCAGCCGCCCGTTTTTGGGCTTTCGCCTCGCTTCCACCGCCAATTAAAGCGGGAATCGTGACGTTTTCCAAAGCTGAAAATTCGGGCAACAAATGGTGAAATTGGAAGATAAAACCCAAGTTTTTATTCCTAAAATCGGCCAACTGCGCGTTGCTTAATTTTGATACATCTTTGCCGTTTATCACCACTTGCCCCTTATCCGCACGGTCTAAAGTGCCTAAAATGTGCAATAAAGTGCTTTTTCCCGCGCCCGATTTGCCAACAATTGCGACAATTTCGCCTTGTGCAATATCGAGATTGACCCCCCTCAGTACCTTGAGCGTTTCGTAGGATTTTTCAACGTTTTTTACAGAAATCATTTAACGTGTTTTTAAGGTCACTAAAGTTAAGACGGCGAGTAGGATGCCGATAATCCAAAACCGCGTTACCAAACGCGATTCGGGAATGCCTTTTTTCTGAAAATGATGGTGCAACGGCGACATGAGAAAGATGCGTCGGCCTTCGCCATATCGTTTTTTTGTATATTTAAAATAAGACACTTGAAGCATGACGGACAAGTTTTCTGCAACGAAAATGCCGCATAAAATTGGGATTAACAACTCTTTACGTATAAGAATTGCAAATACTGCGATAATACTGCCGAGCGTTAAACTGCCCGTATCGCCCATAAAAACTTGAGCGGGATAGGTGTTGTACCAAACAAAACCGAGACAGGCCGCAAAAAAACAGGCGGCAAAAATCACCATTTCCGACGAGTTCGGAATGAACAAAATATTGAGATAATCGGCAAAAATCGAGTTACCCGTTGCGTAAGCGAAAATAGCGAGCGTCCCGCCGATGATAGCCGACGTGCCTGCCGCGAGGCCGTCAATGCCGTCGGTCAAGTTTGCGGCATTTGAAACCGCCGTCACAATCAAAATGACGAGAATGATGTAAACAATTGTCGTCGCTTTTTTACTCGCATCCGCGCCGATGATAGGTTTTAAAAACTTACTATAATCAAGTTCATTGTTCTTATAAAACGGCACATTTGTTAACGGGGCTTTGACATAAACCATCTCTTTGGGCTTGCCGCCACGGAAATTATCGGGGACAAAAACGGTTTTTGTGATGGTATAACCGTTCAATTCGGCGGTTTTTCTATCCATCCGCACCACCACGTCGTTGTTGTACAAAATGACCAAAGCAACCATTAAACCTAGGGAAATTTGGCCAATTACCTTGTAAATACCCGATAATCCCTTTTTATCTTTCTTAAAAACTTTAATATAGTCGTCTATAAAACCGACCGCACCCATCCACACCGTCGCCAACAAAAGGAGTTGAATATACACGTTATCGAGCCGACAAAAGAGCAAAGTTGGGACAACAATCGCCAAAATAATGATGATACCGCCCATTGTCGGCGTCCCTTGTTTTTGTTTCTGACCATCGAGGCCGAGGTCGCGGACAGGCTCACCGACTTGCAGGTTGCGGAGTTTGGCGATGATGCTTCGGCCAAAAATCAAGGCAATGACGAGTGATAAAACAATCGCACCCGCCGCCCGAAACGATACGTAACGAAAAAGACCCGCCCCCGGGAAATCATAGTATTTGTCGAGCCACTCGAATAGATGATACAGCATAATGAATTAAAAATTAAAAATTAAGAATTAAAACGGCGTAAAAAATTGATTTATAATTGGTTATGAATAATGAAAAATTATTTACATTGTTTTAAGAACTTAAAAGTTGTTTG
>JAYSRS010000450.1:0-3886 GCA_043720935.1 Saprospiraceae bacterium | reverse complement strand
TTTTGTGGCAAAAGTGGCAAAAGATTTAGGAAATTTTGCAAATTTCCTAAATCTGATACCCCCTCAGTATTTTGCGACATAAAGCCGATAATTCCGTTAAGTTATGGGTTATGCCCAATTAACTCCCTAAACCGTAAACCTTAATAAAAGGTTCAACGTGTTTTACGACGGCCAAAAATAGCGGTTATGTTGGATTGTCAAAGAATAATGAGCCTTTTTTTTCAATCATTGCGTAGTTTTTGACCCATCAAAACGGCTTGACTGCCTTCTAAATACGTCTCCAAATTTCCCGAAGGTTGGTCGGCGAGATAAATTTTAGGGTCAGATACTGAGGGGGTCGGTTTTTCTGGTTCTTCTTCAACGGTATAAGATGGCGCAAATAAATATGCATTTTTTACTCATCCATTATAATCTGTTCTATTTTTCAAATATACGAAAAAACGTTTTGAAAAAACTCACACATTATTAACAAAAGCGAGAAACGAAATTTGGTATTTTGAGCGTTTATACCCCATATTTGGTTTCTTAAACGACATTTTTTCATTCACTTTCAACTTGATTTTTCCAAAATGAAAAGTATTTTTTTAATTATCCTCATTTCAACGACACTTACAAACACTATTTTTGCCCAAGATTGCGGCCAATCTTTCTACGCCATGAAAGAAAAAACGAAAATCACGATGGCCAATTACGACGGCAAAGGTAAGCTCACAGGCACGTCAGAAACGACTGTAAAAGCCGTTCAATCTGCCGCAAACGGCTTCGTGGCAACAATGGAAGTCAACGCCAAAAATGAAAAGGGCAAGGCCGTTATGGAAGCTAGAAACTTTGATGTAAGCTGCGAAAATGGCACGATTAAATTAGACATTGGTTCGATGTATCTCAACGATATGGCCGCGCAAATGAAGGGTATGGACGTAAAACTATCAGGCGTGGGCCTCGATATTCCTGCCACTTTGAGCGAAGGGCAAATCCTGTCGGACGGTGATTCTGAAATCAAAATGGGGTCAAATGGCATGACTTTTATGACGATGAAGTTCAGCATCAAAAACCGTAAAGTTGAGAAAAAAGAAAAAATAACGGTCGGGGCGGGTACGTATGAGGCGTATAAAATTACGTATGATATGGATATGAAAGTGATGTTCAAAAGGTCTATAAAAGCCGTTCAGTGGCTTGTGCCAAGCATCGGAATGATTAAATCGGAGACGTACAACGCCAAAGGCGAATTGGAAGGCACGACCGAAATGACGAAATTTGAACAGTAAGTTTGGTTTAACGTTCGGGAAATTTTGAAAGTTTCCCGAACGTCTGCCGAAACACATTACTCAGCAAAACATTGATTTTCAATAATTTACAAGCAATACTTATGACTCATGTAATACCAAATCCAACTCACGACATTGGCATCACGCTCTCGGGCGGGGGTGCAAAAGGCATCGCGCACATTGGGGTTTTGCGCGCCTTGATTGAAAATGGCATTCATCCGACTTTGATAAGCGGAACGAGCGCGGGGAGTATCATCGGGACACTTTACGCGGCAGGTATGCAGCCCGACGAGATGGAAAAATTTGTGGCTGATTCGAGTTTTATCAAAATTTTTCGCGTTGTCGGTATGCCAGGGACAGGTTTCGTTCGGCTTGATTATTTGAAAGAACGACTGGCCGAATTCATCGAAATCGATAGTTTTGAAGCCCTACAATACGAGCTTTTTGTTTGCGCCACCAACCTCAATTATGGCCGTCCTGTGCATTTCAACAAAGGCAGTTTGTTCGATAAAGTCATGGCCTCATGTTCCGTGCCGTGGCTCTTCAATCCGATGGAAATTGATGGGCAGTTATATGCCGATGGCGGCATTACGGACAACTTACCCGCGCAGATTATTCGACCAAAATGCCGCGTCTTGATTGGGTCGAATGTCAAACCAAAGGTTGTTGTGCAGTCGAATGCAGAATTAAATTCGCTCATGGGCATCACGCAACGCTGCGCTGATTTGAGCCTTTGGACGAATTCCAAACCGAATGTTAAGGCGTTAGATATTTACATCGCGCCCGAATCCATTCACGAATTCAGCTTTTTCAATATCCGTAAAACGCATGAATTGACCACCGTTGGCTACGAAGAAACGATGCGTTTGATGCCTAAAATCAAAGAAGTTATTGCGACAAAAGTGGAAAACGAGCTATTTTTGGCGTAGGTTTGATGGGCCATCTTGAAATAAAAAGCCGAATGTGACAACCTTGCGTTCGGCTTTTCTATTTAATGTCCGATGAAAAAAGAGCAACTCAATATCGTTTGGTTTAAACGCGACCTTAGATTGTACGACCACGAGCCGTTGTGGTTCGCTTGTCGGGCGTCTGAATTGGCTAAAAATGCCCTCCCAAGTGTTGAAAATGGCGAAAATACTGAGGGGGTCGCTACACTCTTAATTTACATTTTTGAGCCATCAGTGATGAATCATTATGACGCTGACGTTCGGCATTTTCGCTTTGTTTATGAAAGCCTCGTTGACATGAATAAACGGTTGGCAATCAATGATTTACAAATACTTATGTGCTGCGACGAAGCGGAAAATGTCTTTGAAAAATTGATTAAAAAATTCGACGTTCAAACCGTTTTTAGCCATGAAGAAATTGGTGTTAACTTGACTTACGACCGCGATAAACGCCTAAAACATTTTTTCAAAAAACATACAATCAATTGGAAAGAAACGCCTTCGGGCGGCATACAACGCGGACTGAAACACCGCCGAAGCTGGAAAGAAGATTGGCTTTCGACGATGGAAAAACCGTTGGCCAATCCCGATTTATCGCTTTTGAGACAGCCGACAACGTTTCCAAACGCTTTTATGGACGTTACACTGAGGGGGTCTCAATTGTCGGAAAACATTACGACGCCTGACCCTAATTTTCAGCCTGGCGGCGAAACGGCGGCTTGGCGTTACCTACGTTCTTTCTTCGATAGTCGAGGAAAAACGTATATGAAAAACATTTCAAAACCCGAAACAGCACGGCGGCATTGTGGGCGTATTTCGCCGTATTTAGCTTGGGGCTGCTTGTCAACGCGACAAGTTTTACAGTTTTCGGAACAAAATACGGTGAAAATTGGTCGAAACAACACCACGAATTTTGCCGACCGCGTGCGTTGGCGAGAGCATTTTATGCAAAAATTTGAGTCCGAAACGACGATGGAATTTGATAATATCAACACCGCTTATAACCATCTTCGCGTTGAAACCGACCCCTCAGTATTGGCGGCTTGGCAGGACGGGCAAACAGGTTTTCCCCTCGTGGATGCGTGTATGCGGTGCGTGAAAGCGACGGGGTATTTGAATTTTAGAATGCGGGCGATGGTCGTGTCGGTGTTTACGCACACGTTTTGGCAGCCGTGGCAAGCAGGAACGGGGCATTTGGCCAAAATGTTTTTGGACTACGAACCTGGCATTCATTTTTCTCAATTTCAGATGCAAGCAGGCGTAACGGGCATCAACACGATTCGGGTCTATAATCCCGTTCATAATTCGGAAAAACACGACCCCGAAGGCGTTTTTATCAAAAAATGGTGTCCCGAACTCGCGCATTTACCCGCAAATTTGATTCATGAACCTTACAAAATACCGCCGTTGGAGATGCTTTTTTACAATTTTGAACTCGGTCGAGATTATCCAAAACCGATTGTTGACTTAAAAACATCGGCTCGGCAAGCGGCAGATGCCTTGTGGGCGGTCAAAAAAGGGGAAGAAAGTCGGGCAAATGGACAGGTTATTTTGCAAAAACACGTTGTGCCGACTGCTGGCAAACGAAGGGAGTAGATTCACACAGAGGTCACGAAGGACACAGAGGTTTTTGCTTAGGAACGTTAAGTAAATAAAAGCGTATTTTACTGGCTC
>JAYSRS010000449.1:0-33878 GCA_043720935.1 Saprospiraceae bacterium | reverse complement strand
GGTTAATGGTTAATGGTTAATGGTTAATGGTTAATGGTTAATGGTTAATGGTTAATGGTTAATGGTTAATGGTTAATGGTTAATGGTTAATGGCTAATGGTTTGACACCCCCTCAGTATAAATGGGTTTTTGTCATTCAGAAGGAATATCTATCGTGTGTGTGACGTAAAGCCTTCTTAATAAATGGTACAACAAAACACAGAGAATAGAGATTCCTTCTGAATGACAAAAGAAAAAAAGAAAAAACTATGTGCCTTATGTCTCTATGTGTTTAACGAAAAAAATATTGAATCTATATTTTTCTAAAATATATCAAAAATGAAAAAATTAATAATCAAAATATTAAAAGTGACGCTGCTGATGGCCTTCACTTTTACCGTCAATGGTTGCCGCGACTTTATGGAAGTGCAGCCCGTTTCGCAATACAGCGTCACGCAGGTTTTTTCTGACGTTTCGACCACAACCGCCGCCGTGATTGGCGTTTATGACGAACTCATGGGCGACAACGGCTACGGGATTCGCGTGAGCCAATATTACCCCTACGATTCCGACGAAATGATGTGTTCGGGCAACATCGACAACGGACGCCGTGGCATTGCGCGGTATCAATTGTTGTTGACTAACATCGAAGTACGCAATCCGCTTTTGCAAATGTATCGCGGGATTGAGAAAGCAAACTTGTGCATTGAGCAGATTCCTCTGATGAAATTGTACACATCGGGAACGGCTGCCGAACAAAAAGAATTGAAGCGGCTGCACGGCGAAGCCTTGGTATTGCGCGCTCAATTTTACTTTGAACTCATCCGCAATTGGGGCGATGTTCCCGCGCCGATGATTCCCGCTTACAAACAAACAAACCTGTTTTTGCCACAATCAAACCGCGACGAAACCTACGATAAACTCATCACCGACCTTAAAACGGCGAGTGATTTGTTGCCATGGCGCACGGAAGTAGCCGTTCGCAACGAGCGCGTGACGAAAGGTGCGGCGAAGGCTTTACGCGCTAGATTGGCCTTGTACAGAGGTGGTTTTTCGTTGAGGAACGATACAAAAACGATGATGCGCCGCGCTGATTATTTGACATATTACAAAATTGCGCGAGATGAATGTAGCGAATTAATGGCCGACCGCAAGCAACACTCCTTGATTCCCGTTTTTGAAGATATTTGGAAAAAATACGTCTGTACCTTCACGCCTGACCCTGCTTATGAACTGATTTTTGAAGTCGGTGCGGGTGGTGCAAATGCCAATTCGGACAGTCGGATGGGCAATTACAACGGTATCAATTGCAATGCAGCGTCGCGTTTCGGTACGGGCGGCGGCTCAATTACGCCTCTACCTAATTATTTGTACGCTTTTGATACCCTCGATACGCGCCGCGACATTACTATTGGGCCGTTTCAAGTCAACGCCAATAATAACAAACAACCGCGTCGTTTGGGTGAGATGTGCGATGCTAAATGGTCTAAATTGTGGCGCGTACCGTTGTTGCCAGGAACGGCTTTGAACCCTGGTTTTAACTGGATCTTAATTCGTTTTTCCGACGTTTTATTGATGTTTGCGGAAGCCGAAAACGAACTCAACAACGCACCTACACCCGCCGCAATTGCTGCTTTTGAGGAAGTCCGCAAACGCGCTTACGTAGGCAATACGACCAAAATTGGCGTAACACCGACCACAAAAGCCGCGTTTTTCGATGCCGTTGCCAACGAACGGTGGTTAGAATTTGGCAGCGAAGGCATCCGTAAATATGACTTAATTCGCTGGAATTTGTTGACAGATAAAATTGCGGAAGCCCGTCAAGCCATTCAAGATATTCGAGACGCCAAAGGCAAATATGCCAACATTCCATTGTCTCTTTATTGGAAAAATAACGGCGAAGAGATTGAATTTTTCGCGCCCACAGGCTCAAAACATCCGCTTTTTACGCCGCTTCAAACGCCAAATCCGACAACAGGTTGGACAAAATTGGACTGGCGACAACATTTGATTTCGGGTACTTCGGCGGATGCAAAGCCTCTGTTTCAAGCCTTTGCCTCGTTCTTTACGCCGAATAAAAATGAGTTATTCCCTTTCGACCAAGCCACAATAGACGCGTACCAAGGGAAATTGCAGCAAAATCCGAATTATTAAGGGATTTCGGATTTGGGATGTCGGTACGCGCCGACGTAATCAAAAGCCGTCTCGATGTGATGTCGAGGCGGCTTTTTTGTGTTTTATACTGAGGGGGGTGTATCAAATACTTAAATGAGCACCGATATAACCTACATATACTTTTCTTTCGGCATTATCAGGATAAAAATGAAATCGAAAATCACCTGTTTTGATATGTAATTCGAAGGTCTCCCTTGCCCCATTTGGTAAAGAAAATACTCTTTCATTTCCATAGTTTTTCATTGTAAAAGCTGACTCTGGGGATATTCTTAAAGGGAAATCTCGATTGACTGATTTATAACTAAAATCACCCGTCTCTTTTTCCCACAAAGCGGCAGCAGCATTAAGTGACCTCAATCGTTCCACTATTTGGTTGAAATGACTTGAATTACCAATTCTTAAAATTTGGGTTTCAACCTCTCCGCATAGAATTAGATTTGGAAATAGTGCTTCTCTTTTTGACCAAAGATTTCTAAAAGATAAATCCCATAAATTTGCGTTTTTGAAATTGAGAAACGATGTATTGTCTTTTATCTGCCTATACGCTGTTATGTCAAATTTTGAAAAATCTATCCCCAAAAAAGCGTTTGACTCATCAGGAAAGAAAGTATCAAAAGTATTTTCGTTTGTTATAATAGCTTCTATTGAGGTAGTTTGCTCTATAAATTTTGATATAGCTTGTTCATCGTTCCCGAAATTGCTGTACAGTTCTGAAACGATTGACATATCCCAGATAGATTCATGTTTTAAAAACGCATCGTTATTTGTTTTTTCAATAACAACTAACTCTGACATTCCTTCTTTGAATAAACCAAAGTCTTCTAATTGGATAGCTTCATTTAGGAGGTAAAAATTGTTCATTTCCGTCTTAGTTTAAAGAGTTCTGCGTAATCAATTTGTGTTTGGTCAAAAAACCCTTTAGGCCAATTTGATAATTCTCCTTTATCATTAATGGAGATGCTATCAATATGAGGTTGTTCTTCCCCATCTTTTTGGCTGAAGAAATTAATTGTCGCTAATTCAGATTGTATTTCCTCTTTTGCTACGGCTATTTGAATACCATTTACAACATGGTCGCTATGCGTTTCTATGATAACATTAACGCCGGAATTGGCAACCATTGCTAAAAATCTACCTATTTTAGACTGTGCGGAAGGATGTAAATGCGCTTCGGGATTTTCAACTATCATGTAACTACCTTCAACGGCAATAAGTCCCGTAACGATAATAGGTAGCACGTAACTGATGCCAAAACCGATATTTGTCGCAATAGTTGGGTCACCTTTAATGTAGTAATTTTCAACTTGGATTTGAGCCGTTAGTGTTTCGGTACTTTGCTTGGCACTCACGCTTACGCCAGGCATCAAATCATCTAACCACGCATTTACTTGAACCTCTAATCTTCGGCTTTTTACTTTTGGGTGTCTCCTTTCTTCTTCAACATCTGTCGTGTAGTTGACATTGGCAATCAACTGAGCAACGTTTTCTCCTTGAAAACCAACATTTGGGTAATCGTAATGTTGAACTGTTTGACTAACCCTTGGGCCGATACGTTCAGCATTAAGATAATAAAAAGATTTTCCAAGTAAGGGCATCGTTGATAGATGACTGTCTCCAAGTCGATGACAATCTAAGGCAGTTAAATACAATTGGCTTTCAGAACTATCGGCTTTATACTGAAGTTCAATGCCATCGTCAATGGTAGTAATTGCAAGTTTGATAATACTTTCGCCTAAATGACGATTAGTTACGTAGCTACTATTACCAAGAGATAGAAGATAACCTTTATTTAAGGCTACATTTGCGTTGATTTCTGAGCTTTCTACATAGTATTCAAATAGTACATTTTGCTGCTCTATCGTAAAATTTTCTTCAATTGTCTTACGTAAAAACAATAATGATTGTATAACCGTACTTTTTCCATTACCATTTGCACCTGCCATAACAGTCAATCGGTTTAAAGGAACGCGGGTTTCTATAAAGCATTTAAAGTTTGAAATATGTAAAGAATCCATTTTTAGAATTTTAGGTGTTGAGAAATAAGGCGTTCGATTGTGCCAAAAACGTATTGAAAGTTGGCTTTACCATTTGTGCCAAATGAGAGAAAACCAAACATTTCTCTATCGTTTTCAATGGCTTCTGCTAATGGACGCGCTAAAACTTGCCACTCATTTTTTTCTTTAATTACTGAGGGGTCATATTGGCTCAATAGAACAGAACAACTAACAAACAACGCTTTATTAATAAGTTGCTTATCCATTTTCGGGGCTAAATGTTTAGGCAATACTTTACGAAAAGCATATTTTCCAAATAAGTGAGCTGCATTTTCCATAGCGTTCGTAAATAATGGAACGTAATTTTCAAGACTTTCTTTCTTTTGTTTACCCAATAACTCCGTTAATTCATCCAAAGTGGTGTCCATATTGCCATTATAGTTACTAAGGGTTTTATCTTCTTTGTAATACCTGTTAAAGCAAATAAAACGTAAAGCAACTTCTTTGTCTTCCATTCGTGTTGCTCTGATACTATTGTCAGTTGCCCACTTAAACATATCTGATACGGTCATTGCACGCAAAACATCTTGAAGATTTTTACTAGCTAAACTGTTTCTAATTTCTTGACTATTCAAAGGCTTACCGCCCGTATTGATACGTTTAAAAATATCATATTTGACTTTTGAAGGAGAGGCCGAGTCAATGACATTTACAGTAAATTGAGTCATATTAAACCATCGAAAATATTTGGGGTCAACGCCTTTTTTACCATTCGGCGAACCATCTTTGTTCTTATCCGTGTAATAACGCCCCTCACAACTGCCTTTTAGATATTCTAAACCTTTTAATGGAAATTTATTATCCATAAATTCTTTAATTGTTGTGAGTCGTTGTAAACCATCAACAACGGTAATATACCCTTCTTCATCCTCTGAAAAATAGAACATAGGCAAAGGAATACGTAGCAAAATGGATTCTATCAAACGAGATTTTTGTATCGGATTCCAGACGAAATTGCGTTGAAAGTCTGGCGTTAAGTTTATATCACCACTATCTATCATGTCTGATATAAGTTTTATATTGAAAGGTTTTGTTTGCACTTTGATGCTATCAGGGTCATAAGGGCTTACTTCTTGCGTAGGTATTTCATTGTCAACTGTACCTGATTGTTCTTTTTCAATAACCGTTAAAACCAATTCATCAAGTTTAGCACTTACATCTTCTACGGATTCTGTAATGCTATCGTCTTGAGCCACTATTTTGAATTGGCTATTAATCAAATGAAGCTGCATCCAACTTTTTGCGGATTCATCAAGCAATTCATAAACTGTCGGGACTTCACCTTCTTCCGACATTTTTGCGGGATAAAGAGCAATATCCTCGTTTTGATTTATTTTAAAGACTATCATATTCAATTTTTTTTTTCGCAAATGTAAAAATTTTTGGTCGATTATCAAAATTTAAACTCACTTTACCGATGCTATGTATTTACTTACAGTCTCCCGACACCTTAAACCACACTAATTACACCTTACCCCACGTCTCTCGACACCGTAAACCGATATAATTACACCGCGTTACGGTGTTTTTATAGGCCAAATACTGAGGGGGTCTATTTCTTCTTGCTGATTGTGTAGCCAATCGCTACGTTTGGTGAGAGTAGATAATGTCTTGCATTGTCAAAGGTATTTAATTGATAAATGCCTGATAACTCGATGTTTATGCGGAATTGACGGGTTAATCGGTACGTCAAAAAAAAAGCAAAAATACTGAGGGGTCAGTATTTCAGCCTTTCTGTTGACGTCTAAACGTTATTATTTAAAACAATGTGAACGCAAAGCCTCATTTTTTTTAAGCCCTTACATTTTAGAAAACTTCGTCGGCACATCCCGCGCTATTTTCGTTTGTGGCGTAACGAAATACAAACCGCTTTGCAGCATATTAGCATCTAAAAACACCTTGGTTTGTCCTTTTTTGACCGCAATTTTTTCGGTTTTTACCACCTGTCCAAGCGTGTTTGTTATCTCAAATGTTAATGTTTCTTCGATAATACTTTCCAAATCAATGAACACATCGCCGTTCGTTGGGTTCGGTGAAATGCGTTGGATAACGACGGGAATCAATAGGGTAGGTGTGTGCTGCACCGCCCCCGCTGCTTGCAAGGCTTGGGCTGCATTCAAACCAAGCGTTAAAGTGGATTGATTATTCGCTGTCAAAACATCGGTTGGCGTTGAAGACAACAAATTGGCCGTAAAATTCAAAGAATTAGGGACATTGTTCAAGAAATAAAGCGGTACGTTAAGCGTTGCCGTCGTATTTGGCGGAAGATTCGGGATTTGCCACTCAAAAATCTGAATCGCATTGCGCCATTCTATCCAACTGCCAAGCGTCGAAACGGGATTGCCCCCTGCGGTTGTCCCCGTCGGATAAGGAAATTTAATCGCCACGTTTGTAAAAGGTGTTGTGCCTAGATTGCGCGCCGCGACTGTAAAAGTCGTAATGCCAAACTTTGAATAACTCCCATTGCTGCCACTGACTACCAAACTCAAATCTTGACTAGGATTGCCACCGCCGCCTGTGTTACCTGCTTGAACAGTAATGGTAAACGAACAATTGGCCAAATTGCCTTTTGCATCGTTGGCTCGATACGCGACGGTGCTTGTGCCAATGCCAAAACAAGCCCCACTTTGTTGACCCGCCAATTGGAACAAAACGGGCGTTCCACAATTGTCGGTTGCCGTCGGCGTTACCCAAGTTGTGGTCACGCAAGCCGCCGTTGTGGTCAAGGTTCTACTTACTGGACAATTCTGAATTGTTGGTGGTTGCGTGTCGGTATTGCAACTGTTGCCGCCGCCACCACCACCGCTACCAATGAGCGCAAAATTGGCCGTCAAATTCTTATTGCCCGACAAACGGATATTCAAGCTATTTATTTGAGGCAATGTTACATCTGACCAGCCCGAAAAAACGTAACCCGCCGCAGGTGTGGCCACTATTGGAATGTCAATGCCCGTAAAATATGTCCCCGCGAAAGGCAAATTCGCATTGTTTAAACTCAACGTGCTGAATTGCAATGTACCTGCTCCCGCAGGGTTGACATTGAGCGTAAGGTTCGCCGTTCCCGTCACATCGGGTGCAAGTTCATCGACTTGGGCATAGACAAAAGACGCACGATTGTCGTTGAAAGCCTTGATTTTGTTGACATTATCCGTAAAAATGGATGGATACGGATTGCCCCAACGGTTGGCGTGTTTGACCAATTCGTCGGCGTATAAATTCTTAAAATTGGTCAAGCGTTGATTCGACCGATTGGCCTTAAATAGGGTATTCATCATGTCGGCCAAGCGATTAGAGAAATCGCGGCGAAATTGCGGGCTTTCCCAACATTTTCTGAACAGCAACGTTGACCACGCCCCGTTATTGAAAAACACAAAATTAGGGTCAAGCAAGCGTTTGAGCGCATTAGGACTTGGGTCACCCGTGTTGAATCCGCCCGCTGCTTGAAACAAACCCACCGTGAAATCGTAGTCAAAACTTATCCATTTCCACTTGCTGCCTACCGCTTTCGCTAAAAAACGGCGGTTGTTGTTGGCGGGCCAATCTTGATGGTCAACAAAAACGTTAAAAGCCATGACATCTATGAAGTTTTGAATGTCTATTTTGGACGTCAGTACGTTATAGTTGTTGTTGTCCGCAAAATTAACGCCGCTATTCAAGTAGGTTTGAAAATTTACCCAAACCGTCGAATCCCCATTCAAGGTTTCCGTTTCATTCTCCACCATGTCGTATTCGGTGGATTTTAGGTTGAAATGTTGCTCAACAAAAGACGTTTTCATGCGTTCTTTGAGGCTGTAAACACCCCAATATGCGCCATTGTGGTAGGCCACAACGGGACGATAAGCCGACGAATAAATTTCTGGTTTGCGAATAATACCGCCTAAATCGCTCAAATCAGCGTGTAAACTCGTTGTGTAGTCGTCTCGAAACTGCGTGACGTTCCAATCTTGTCCACTGTTCCGAATGACCAACCGCCGATACGACGTGTAGGGCAAATCAGCAAAAACTCTGTAAGGAATCGCCGTCGAACCATACACAGCTTTGGCCTTAAATTCAAGCGATTTTTGCGGCAATTGCGCACTTGCCGAGCCTTGAATTTCCGTCCCGATGTATTGGTCAATTACCGCCGTATTGTTGCCGTTTTCGTACATTTCAAGATGCACAGGCACTTCTCGATTGCTTGTATAATTGGGATAAATGCCATTCGCCGCGCCGAAAAAATCGTCGGGTTTGAAAGACACGGCCACAATTGGGAAATTGTGTTGCACGTTATATAAATACGTGTGCGTCAAAACTTTGCTTGATACTTGGCCTTGCGCAAAAGCCCGTGCGCGTAAAGTGGTGGTTCTGTTGACTAACAAAGCCCCGTTATACTGAGGGGCCGTCAAAGAGTCAGGTTCGTTGCCATCCAAGGTGTAACGAATGTACGTATTAGGCGTCGGCGTGCTTAATGTCACCGAAAAGGGGGTAGTGAATCGACCACCTTTGACAGAAGCGACGACATTTTGAACTTGGGCATTGAGTAGAAAAGGAAAAAAAGTGCATAGAAGGGCGCATTTCCACGAAGGATGCGTGTAAACATTTGTCATACGTTCTGTTTTTGATGTAGTGTAAGATGTGGGCATCAGATGCCTAATGAACGGGAGGAAGGCCAAAAGTACAACGCAACAGTTCAAAGGGCGTTCACTTTATGGTCAAAGGTTTTGAAATTACCGTAGAAGGTTTAGATTTTGGATTTTGTTTTATGGTGATGTTACGCAATGGGCCATCAACCGCGCCACATTAAACGCCGTTTTTTCTAAATTTTCAGAAGTCGAGGCCAACGCTTCCGTCAAATTAGTCGGTTTTTGACCAATCGGGAAGGCTGCTAAAAGCCCTAAATCGGTTACATACTGAGGGGTCATGTCCAACGCCCCGCACAAGGCTACGACAGGTACGTTTGCTTTTTTAGCGCGTTGCACAATGCCCGAAATCAACTTGCCATGAGCAGTTTGCGCGTCCAGTCGACCTTCGCCCGTTATCACTAAGTCTTTGTCTATCAATTTTTTATCAAAGTTGGTTATGTCTAATAGGACATCAATACCGCTTTTCAATTCACCATTCAAAAACGTCCTTGCGCCAAACCCTAAACCACCCGCCGCACCCGCGCCTTCGGTAAAAGGCGAGCAATTGAAAGCAGACATTTTTTCAGCAAAATGTTGTAAACCTTTATCTAACAATTCAATCATCTCATCCGTCGCGCCTTTCTGACGGGCATAGACATAAGCCGCACCCGTTGGGCCAAAAAGTGGATTTTTAACATCACACATCACTTCAACTTTAGTTTTTGACCCATCAAAAACGACACTATCCGCAACGATTTAATGAATTTTGCTTAAATTCTCCCCAATTGGCACTAAATCTTTCCCATTTTTATCCAAAAAAACGTAACCCAAAGCAGCCGCCATACCAATTCCTCCACCATTTGTCGCCGAGCCACCGATAGATGCTGCGGCATACCTCTTGGGCATTTAGGGCGTCTTTGAAGCTGTCGCAAGCGATAAGAATTTTCATGATTTTAGATTTTTTAGTGATAAAATGGGCCACTGATTGAGCTGATTCGACTGATTTACACTGATTTTTTAAGGCGTAAACGTGAAAAAAATCAGCGTAAATCAGTCGCATCCCACCAATCAGTGGCCCATCGCCATCAAAACCAACAAACGCACCACCCATCGCAATAATTGCTAGAATATGTTCCGATTGCAAAAAGCCGATTTAACGTGTGGGTCAAATCGGCTTTTTGTTTTTGTCGTTCAGAAAGAATCTTTATTGCGTGTTGTCGTAGTTTTTGTCCATCATTGAATAAAAATGTAGAAAATAGGTGCGTATAACAAATTTACTTTTTACCGCGAAATAACTCTCCAAGGGTTTGTAACCTTTGGAGAGTTGTAACAGAAGAAACAATTTGTTATGCACTCGAAAATAGAGATTTCTCCTGAATAATAAAACTCATTACGACGTACTGACGCTAAAACCGCGCCGTAATACCACCTTGCAGAAATGACCGCGTGACGCCCGTTTCGATGTATGCCCCAATATTTTCTGTAAAATAATAACGCACCCCCATCGTCAATTCGCCCGTGAAAGGAATCGGAATTGACAGGCCGCCGTCCGTCGGTGTACGTGGGTCGGAATCGGCATAACTTAGCGTAAAACCGCGATAGCCGAGGCCGCCGCCAATCATAAATCCGCCCCTATCTTCGGCAAACGGAAAGGTGTAATTGGCCCGTAAAATCAAGCTCGTCGAACGCAAACCGAACGTTCCCGAATATTTGCCGATGTAAGCCGCCGAATCCAAGGTGAAAGTCGCTGATGTCTTTGAATAGTTAACATTCAAACCAATCGTAAAATTATCGGCCACCGCGTATTCGCTTTTGATGTAAACGGGCCCCGCTAAACTCGTATTGACATTTTTTAAATCCAGCCCCGAGGTTACTAAGTCTAAAAAGATTTTACCGTAAGAAAGCGCACCGTAACCCGCCGAGAAATTGACACTTCCTTTCGGATAAATTTGAGCCTGTAAACCATTGATAGACAACACGATAAGCGCGAAAAACAGAACTTTTTTCATAAAATTGATTTTTGATTTTGTAACACGAACACCTGTCCGTGAGTTAGAAATTGATTAAAATAAAGTGAAAAATAGATGTGCAAATAAGACGCTATTAATCGGTTTCAAGTGCATTTTTAAATTTAATAAATCCCTAAAATTTCGTTAAATGTCTTTTTACTGATGTTACGCAATGGGCCACTGATTAGAAGGATGCGACTGATTTTCACTGATTTTTTTCTATAAGCGTTTCTATTAATCAGTCGTATCTGTATAATCAGTGGCCCATTTAGCCGCTTGCGTAACAATTTTAGCCGCAACTAATTGGTTATCAACCTAACGCGGGTTTGAAACCCGCGTTAGGTTTTTCTGAAAATATATAAAACGTACTACTGAGGGGGTATCGGCGATGTTTAATTAACGTCATCGGGGTTGCAACCTCGACGACGTTTTACTTTTTACGACGAATTGACAGTTCAACCCTCCAATTCAACAGTTCACCACTTTAAAATTGCCCCCTCAGTACCGCGCCCTACTTTTGTGACATCAAGTTTAAATTTTATCAAAAATTAAAAATGTTCGTCATGAAAATTAACAATTTTTTACTCCATTTTTTTCTTACAGCTTTGCTTATTTTATCATCCGTAGTCAGTTTGTCGGCGCAAATGACGCAGGTATTGCGCGGAACGATTTTGGACAAACAATCTGAATCGCCGCTTGTCGGGGCGGCGGTTCAGATTAAAGAAACATCCCCGATGTTAGGGGCAGTTACCGATGAAAATGGAAATTTCACTATTAAAAATGTCCCGACAGGTCGTTACACTTTACAGGTTTCTTTTATCGGTTACAACACCGCGACGCTGCCAAATATCGTCGTCAATGCAGGAAAGGAAACGGTTTTGTCCTTGAGTTTGGAAGAATCGGTGACTAAATTAGACGCCGTGGTTGTTTCGGGAAAAGTCGAAAAAGTGGCTATTAACAATGAATTAGCGACCATTTCCTCGCGTCAATTTAATGTTGAGCAAGTGCAACGCTTTTCGGGCGGACGCGGTGATGTCAGTCGTTTAGCCGCAAACTTCGCGGGTGTAGCGATTGCAAACGACTCACGTAATGACATTGTTATTCGTGGCAATTCGCCAACGGGCGTTTTGTGGCGGCTCGAAGGTGTGCCAATTCCTAACCCTAATCACTTCTCGACGCTCGGCACAACGGGTGGCCCTGTTTCAGCATTAAATCCTAATATGATTCGCAATTCTGACTTTATGACTTCCGCTTTTCCTGCCGAATACGGCAATGCGACGGCGGGTGTTTTCGACATCGGTTTGCGAAAAGGCAACCGCGATAAATTTGAAGCAACCGTTCAACTCGGCGCGTTCACAGGCTTGGAAGGCATGATAGAAGGCCCCCTCAGTAACCCCTTAAATTCCCCGAAGGGAACGTCAAAAGATGGACAAAATGGCGCATTTGTGGTCGCTTATCGCCATTCTTTCGTTGAATTGGCCCAAAAAGCGGGCATAAATGTCGGTACTTCGGCCTTGCCACGTTATAAAGATTTGACATTTAACGTGGATTTGCCGCAAACCAAATTAGGCAAATTTTCCATTTTCGGCATCGGCGGGATGAGCAATATTGATTTCATCGGTAGCAAAATTGACTCGACTGACTTCTACGCAAACCGCCGTCAAGATGCGTTCGCCAATTCTAAATTTGGCGTTTTAGGCATTCGTCATAACGTAATTTTAAATCCTAATACTTACGTCAGAACCGTCGTTTCAGGGTCTTATTCAGGCAACACATATAACGAATATAAAGACAAAGACAATGAGTTGAAACGGCATCAACTTGACGTCAATGACCAACAAACGACTTACCGCGTGTCGAGTTTTATCAACAAAAAATTTAATGCAAAATGGACGACGCGCACGGGGATTTTGTACCAAAATTTGGGCTTGAACACCAACACCCGCAACCGTGCAAACACAACTGATTGGGTGCAATTGCGTAAATTTGATGGCACAATGGGCCTCGTCGAAGCCTATAATCAAACGCAATTCAAGCCTTCTGACCTGCTAACAATAAACGGTGGGGTGCATATTCAGTATTTGGACATCAATAAAACGTCGGCTGTCGAGCCGCGTTTGGCGATTAATTACCATATTTCAAGCAATCAAAGTTTGAATTTTGGTTATGGCTTACATTCTCAAATGCAACCTTTGCCTGTCTTCTTTTTTGAAGAAAAACAAGCAAATGGCACGTATAAAAACACAAATCGAGATTTAGATTTTACAAAAAGCCATCATTTTGTCGTTGGCTATGACTACAAACCATCAACTGATTGGCACATAAAATCGGAAATTTATTACCAATTACTGAGGGGTGTGCCGATTGAAAAAACACCGACCGCTTTTTCAATGTTGAACACAGGTGCGGACTTCGTTTTTCCACAAATCGGGGCGTTGACGAACAACGGAACGGGAACGAACGCGGGTGTTGAATTGACGGTCGAAAAGTTCTTTTCAAAGGGTTGGTATATGCTCGCAACGGCGTCGGTTTATGACTCAAAATACAAAGGCGGCGACGGTATTGAGCGCAACACGGCCTTTAATGGCAAATATGTTGCAAATATGTTGGCAGGAAAAGAGCTTAAATTTGGCAAAAACAAGAAAAATGCGTTCACAATTGATACCAAAATAACGACAGCGGGTGGAAGACCTTATACACCGATTAATTTAGCAGCATCAAAATTAGCTAGTCGGGAAATATTGGATGAGTCAAAAGCCTACACGGAAAAATTGGCCGATTATTTCCGTTGGGACGTAAAATTTGGCGTCACAATGAATGCATCAAAAAGAAAGTTTACTCAGACTTTTTTCCTTGATTTTCAGAATGTTTCGAATAAAAAAAACATCTTTGCTCAACGCTATTCGGTAGAAAAGAATGAAGTGTACAATACGTATCAAATTGGTTTTTTCCCTGACCTTTTGTGGCGCATTCAGTTTTAGATGTAATGGCCCACTGATTGGGCTGATGCGGCTGATTTACACTGATTTTTTTTGTCATTCAGAAAGAAACTAAAAAATTGGCTCCCATAGCGGCCTAGCTGCCACATCTTGGTAATGCTTGAATTCTCAACTACTTCTTTACGCGGTGTAACCGCTAAACAAGTAGTTTTGCGGCTACACCGTAGGGAAAATCAGGTTTATCTGCTTGGTGTTACCGAGATTTTGCAGCTACGCCGAACTAGAAAAATAAGATAAAAATATTTATAATTAATTAAAAATCAATCATTTATAATCAATTTATTAAATTTATGCATACTACTTACTATACATGGGCCACTGATTAAACAGATTTACGCTGATTTTCTTATGATTTCCTAGAAAAAATCAGTGTAAATCTGTATAAATCTGTATAAACCTGTTTAATCAGTGGCCCATACATAGTAGTGTAAAATTTATATCATGAAAAAAATACTCATTATCAACGGTCATCCAGACAAAGAAAGTTTCAATTTTGCCCTTGCGGCAGCTTATAAAAAAGGGGCTATTGCCTCGGGTGCAGAAGTTAAAGAAATCAACGTATATGATTTAAACTTTAATCCAAATTTGCAATTTGGTTACCGTCAACGGGCAGAATTGGAGGCCGAACTTTAAGCCCTTTTGACTCTTAATTCGCATAAATTTTATACTTTTCACTATTTTGCTTATTTCAATTCAAAAAAAATATAATGACGACTAAAAACGGCGCATTCAATGATTTTTACTTTCGGCTTATCGGCATTCCGTTGGTCGGCTTCCTGATTCCGCCGATTTTTTTTCACAATTCTATTGAAAACGCCGATGTTCTTTGGCGAAATGTAGGCTTTGCAATGTTTTATACGGCTATTTATTGGCACGTTTGTCGGGCTGTCATTATACGCGTCAACGACCGTTTTCCCAATTTGGAAGACAACGATAAGCGCATTTTTTGGATTCTTGCGCCGTGCTTTGTCATTATTATTGGCTTGTGTAATTTTATTCACTTATGCATTGAGCCTTTTGTTCACATTAAGGCAAGAGCGTCTATGCCACCTATTTTGCATATCAATGCAGCAAGTTTTGTAAGTTTTGTGGCTATTGCGGCTATGTACGAAGCGCGGCGGTACTCGGAATTGTGGCAGCAAACAGTTATTGAAAAAGAACAATTAGCCAAGGCAAATTTGCAATCGCAATTGGAAGGTTTAAAGAGTCAAGTCAATCCGCATTTTTTATTCAATTCGTTGAATACGCTTATACATATTATTCCTGAAAATCAAGAAGTTGCGGTACGTTTTGTTCAAAAAATGTCGAAAGTTTATCGCTATATTTTGGAAATGCGCGACTCGTCAACGACGCCTGTTTCAACGGAATTAGAGTTCTTGAATGCCTATGTTTTTTTATTAAAAGAACGCTTTGGAGACAATTTTCAAGCTAAAATTCATGACAATACTGAGGGGGTCTCCGATTTGGAAATTGTACCGTTGTCGCTCCAAATTTTGTTTGAAAATGCGGTCAAACACAACATTATTTCGGCGCAAAAACCTTTACACATCGAGCTATTTGTGGAAGGCGAACGGTTGATTGTTAGGAATAATTTTCAACCTAAAAATCAAGTGCAAGAAGGAACGGGCGTGGGTTTAGAAAACATCAAAAATCGGTATGCGTTGGTGTGCCAAAAAGCGGTGGAAGTTGTTGTGACGCCTCAATATTTTACGGTGGCTTTGCCGCTTTTGAAGGGGCAAAAAAAGCCCGAAATTAAAATATTCGCTATGAATTAATTTATAAATACTTGATTATTAAATCTTTACAATAATAAAAATATTTAATGCACTAATTGTCACTTTATGCTTTTAAGTTGCGGCGTAGCTGCAAAACCTCGGTAACACCAACTGCCAAAGACCAATTTTCTATGCGGTGTAACCGCAAAACCGCTTGTTTGTTTTTCGGTTACACCGCATATAAAAAGTGCTTGAAAATTTAAGTGTTACCAAGGTTTGGCAGCTACGCCGCTGTGAAAAAAACCAAGTCGGTTATTGCTGTATTTTAACAAAACGCTTTATTTACTCATTTAAAAAGGTCAAAAATCATGACTTCACAAGAATTTTTTACCCGTTGGTGGTTCTCCTTTTCCAACATTGGCACACGCTATTTTTTAATGGCGGGTATCGTCTTTTTTCTGTTTTACATCGTGTTTAAAAACCCTATGATGTTCAGAAAAATTCAGCCCAAATTTCCAAAGATGACGGACTACGGGCGCGACATTTTTTACTCGTTTATTTCGATGGTTATTTTCGCCGTCGTGAGCGTCATCACGTTCGGCATTTTGAAGCCTTATATCAACGTTTATTACGACATAAATGATTACAGCACAACGTATTACTATTTCACTTTTATTTGGATGTTTTTCCTCCACGATGCCTATTTTTATTGGACACATCGGTTTATGCACCTTCCAAAAGTGTTCAAATATGTGCATTTAATTCACCACAAATCGAACAATCCTTCGCCGTGGACTGCCTACGCTTTTCATCCGATTGAAGCCGTTTTTGAAGCGGCGATTGTCACGGTCATTGCCTTCTCAATTCCTGTTCATCGGTCGGCGATTTTTATTTATATGTTCTTCCAAATCGCGTACAACGTGTATGGGCATTTGGGTTTTGAAATCATGCCCCAAAACGCGCACAAACATTGGCTCGGCAAGTGGTTCAACACGGCAGTTGCTCACAATATGCACCATAAATATTCGGTCAAAAATTATGGTCTGTGGACAACAATTTGGGACAGAATGATGGGAACAATGCACGAAAAATATGATGAAACGTATGAAAAAACGACGCAAGCGGCTTAAATGGCCCACTGATTTGAGATTTTATGAGCCATTGCGTAATACTCGTAACTAGCTAATTATCAACAATTTATGAAAGTATTAATTATTGAAGACGAAGCTCCTGCGGCCAAACAACTCACTAAATTATTGGCAAAACTCGACCCCTCCCTATCGGTCATTGAAACGCTCGATTCCGTAGAATCAGCGACGGCGTGGCTGCGAGTTTTTCCGATGCCCGACGCTATTTTTATGGACATTCAGATTGCCGATGGTTTGAGTTTTGACATTTTTAACCAAGTAGAAATAACGTGTCCCGTCGTTTTTACGACGGCTTTTGACCAATATGCGATTAAGGCTTTTCGCGTCAATGCCCTTGATTATTTGCTAAAACCGATGGATGAAGACGAATTAGCGGTAGTTTTGACCAAATTAAAACAAAAACAGGCCCCTCTGTATTCGCTCGATTTTTTGCACAATTTAGTCCCACAATTCACCAAACCGATTGCTGGATTTAAG
Source organism: Saprospiraceae bacterium (assembly GCA_043720935.1). Classification (GTDB taxonomy): domain Bacteria; phylum Bacteroidota; class Bacteroidia; order Chitinophagales; family Saprospiraceae; genus JAAFJT01. The sequence continues at coordinate 16,721 of JAYSRS010000449.1, read as the reverse complement.
ACCCGTTTTTTGATAAAACAGGGCACAGCTTTGAATTTCGTGGAAGTTCAAGACATTGCTTTTTTCTTTTCCGAAGATGGTTTGACGTATTTTTATTCCATTCACAATAAAAAACACTTAATCGAACAAACGCTTGACGAATTAGACAATCAACTCAATCCAACAGATTATTTCCGCATCAATCGAAAAATTATTATCTCCATCAAGGCCATCAAAAAAATAAGTCCGCATTTCAATAGCCGTTTGAAGTTGGAACTGACCCCTCAGTATTTAGAAGAAATTTTCGTTGCGCGAGAGCGTGTAGGCGATTTTAAAACATGGCTAGGCGGATAGGGCAACAGCAAGATTTGATGGCACACTGATTGGACTGATACGACTAATTTACACTGATTTTTTTGTCATTCAGAAGGAAACTAAAAAAATCAGTGTAAATTAGTCGTATCAGTCAAATCAGTGTGCGATGACGCAAATTAGGCTTTCTTCAATTTCGAGAGTAAACCTGCAATTTTACCCAAAAATCAAACGTTTAGATGTGTCTTCAAGGATAAATAAACGGATTAATCGGTTAATTATCGTACTGCGGCGTAGCTACAAAATCTCGGTAATATTAAGTAAACCAGTATTTTTTTCGCGGTGTAACCGCGAAGCCACTTGTTTTGCGGTTACACCGCATTTAAAATCGTGTATTCATGCGTTATATTACCGAGATTTGGCAGCTACGCCGCAACACGATAAATAACCGATGATTCCGTAGATAAATATACAATAGCGTTGAATAATTCATTGGGCCGATTAATTTTGACCCTCAATTCATCGTTTACATTACTTTAAAATCTAACAATTGTATGTTTAAAATCTACTTGGTGCCCGTTTTTTTGTGCGTTTTCTGCTTCTCTTCAGCACACGCACAATCTTCGGTGAAAAAAACGACCCCCTCAGTAAAAAAAGCTGTAGCGGCTTCAAAACCCAAGTCTCCCAACGTTTTAATTTACGAAAATGCCTTGAAAGATGTCGAGAAATTGCCCACTTTGACGGAGACATTTGTCGAAATGTCCAAACATTTTATGGGCCACGATGCCTATCAAATTCGGTCGGGCAATGACGCTGTAACGGACAATCACGGACGTGTTGAATTACAAAAAATTGGACGCGAGGTATTATTCGTTAATTTAGAAATCTTTGATTGTCAATCTTTTATAGAAAACACGTTGGCTTTGACTTGTACAAAACGCTTGACAATGCCGACTTATGACGCGTTCAGAGAACAGATAAAAAAGTTGCGCTATCGCAACAGTGTTGTGAGCTATGGCGCACGTTTACACTACTTTTCGGATTGGATTTATACCCATCAGAAACAGGGGCTTTTGCGCGATGTGAGTAAGGAAATTGGCGGCGAATTATATGAAAAACAAGTGCATTATATGTCGTCGAAACGTGATACTTTCTACGGCAATATGGCCGACCCTGCCACTTTTACAGCGGTCAGACAAGTGGAAAAAGACTTGTCGGCGCGTGAAAAATATTATATCGCAAAAGACAAATTGGCGGCCTCTGAAAGCCAAATCAAGGATGGGGATATTATCGCCATCACAAATGCGACGGACGGCATGGACATCGCACACGTAGGCGTGGCGTATTGGCAAGGTACGCAACTGCATTTGCTGCACGCATCAAGTGATTTAGGCGCGGTCGTGGTGACAAACGAACCACTTTCGACTTATTTGGCAACGCATCGAAAGCACACGGGAATTATGGTGGCGCGTTTGGTGGATTAGGTTTTGGGTTTCACGCAGAGTTCGCAGAGGATACACTAAAATAACGTAAGTTCCGATTTGCGCGTTACGTTGCGCCTCGGTTAATTCTTGTTTGGCTTCGGCAACGTTTTCCTTTGCTGCTTCCACCTTCTTTTCAGGCGATTCGCAACTTGTCAAAAAACCAGAAGCAACAAACAATATGGCAGCACTAAGGCTGAATAGTGACTTCTTCATTCTAAATCTTTTTTTTGTTATTAAAAATAATAATTAAACATAAATTAATGGCTCACAATTGGTTGTCGTTTCAAACGTCGGCAAGACCAAAATACTTTGCCTACATTTGAAACGGCTTTTATGATGACGTCAATTCCGCAATTTTTTGTTTCAATTTGCCTTTTTGCTCGTCCCAAGCACCTTTGAGTTCTGTCGTATTCATAATTTTTAATTTTTATATCGTAGATGAATTTCTACAACAGTGCAAAGATGCGGGCTTAGAATGGCTAAAGTCTTACACAATTTTGGGAATAGATTACAACATTCCAATATCGTGTTTTCGGGTTTCACATGGAGTTTACAAGGAAACAGAGTTTTTTTGTAAACTCTGTGTGAAACAAAAAAAGCCTCACTGCACAAGTCAAGAGGCTTTATATGAGGTTCTGCTACCTCGCTAAAAATTCACACATATCTTTTACCAATAAATTAGTTAGTGGCGTCCGATAACGCCTTGGAATTAAAATCCCAAGACGTTTTAAACGGACTGGGTTTTTTCTCTTCTGTCCTTGAATCATTGTTGCAGGAGTTACTGGCCAAAAAAAGTAGTATAATCGACATATAATGCCTATTAGATCGGAAGTGTAAATAATTTACCATATTTTGTAAACTAATTGATGAATATAACGGGTGCACGGGAAGTGGTAATCGGTAACTTAGGTTACCTATTACGTAAGTTAATAGGACAAAGGGACGGCCTTAAAGTATTGTTAGACTTACAGAATTTCGTTAAAAGTTTATATGATTCACACGGGCAGCAAAATTTTAAAGTTCGCGCCTTCGCCTAAAACGCTTTCGGCAATGATGTAGCCGCTGTGGTTTTCCATGATTTTTTTGCAGATGGCCAAGCCTATACCCGTGCCAGGATAATCGTTTTTGTGGTGCAAACGTTGAAAAAGATTAAAAATGCTGTCGGCGTACTGTTGGTCAAAGCCCAAACCATTGTCTTTAAACGTAATTTCGTGATAGGCTTTCGTAGGGGCGACGCCCAAATTTTTTGATTCACGCAAGAGGGTGGGGAAAAATCGGCGTTGAACCTAAATGTCCAATGTGCGGAACGAATATTGTAACGATTCGTGTAGGTGGTCGAGCAACTTATTTTTGCCCAAAATGCCAAGTGATACCTTGACAACGCTTGGATTATTGCCATTTTTACCCTAATTTTGACGCCGATTGTACACATCAAGTACTACAAATTAGCATATCATACCAAGTTCATAATCATTTACATACTAATACAATGAGAAAATTCATACTTTTTATTACCTTACTAATCAATCTGTTCCCGCTTTTTGGGCAACCTATTTTAACCATTTCTGACGCCGATTCGCTCAAAAAAATAGTATCCAAAACCGTATTTTTCGATGATAAAATCGGTGACAAAACGCTGCAAGACTTACAGCAGACCCCCTCAGTATTTCAGCAACCACAGCACGATTTTTACGCAATCGGGGCGCATCGCCCGAATAATGTATGGATAAAATTCAAAACAAAACGGCTGATTGCTGAAAATGCTTTCCTAGAATTAAGTTTTACTATTACGGACACGGTTGTGCTTTACGCCGTTGCGAACGATGGCATGATGAATGTTCAACGCGGAGGAAAATTTGTTCCTTTTACTGAACGCGTTATAAAAAACAATCATTTATTATTCCCGCTTAATGGCAAACAGGGGGATACAATGACCTATTTTTTAAATATTAGGACGCCGCACCCGATTACACAACGGCTAACAATCGGCTCGCAAACTGCTTTTTTCCATGAATACCACGAGGCGGATTTAATGAGCGGTTTGCTGTTTGGCATTCTCGGAACGGTTATTTTGTTCAATATTTTCTTTTGGATTCGCATGAATGATAAAGTGTATCTATTGTACGCTTTGTATGAATTATTTATGGGCTTAACGCTCTTCCGATTGAGTGGCTATGGTACGGAATTTATGAATTTTGATACACCCAACCAACCTAATTTTGGTTTTTCGACACACCCAATTGCGGCAGCTTTCGGCATCGTTTTTACCGTTTATTTTATGAAAACCAAGGAAATAGCACCCCGTTTGCACCGCGTTCTATGGACAATCGTAGGCATTTATGGCGTCGATATTGCACTTTGGAACACAGGATTTCATGAATTAGCCGTGATTTTAGTCTATATTTTATCGCTTCCCGTTTTCTTATTGTTGCTTGTGGTTGGCCTTGTTGCTTATCGAAACAAGATTTCCTCTGCTCGTTATTATGTGCCCGCAATCGCCTGCTTGGCGATTGGTTTTATTATTTTCACATTCGACAATATCGGTTTAATTCAACATAATCCCTTGTTTTTCAATGCTATGTACATCGGTACTTTATTGGAAGCAATTATTTTGGCTTTGGGCATCGCCGACCGCTTTGGCGTCATGAAAATCGAAAAATTGGCCGCTCAACAAAATGCTTTGGAAACGCTCCGCGAAAACGAACGCCTCACCCGCGAGCAAAATATGGAATTGGAACAACGCGTTGCGGAACGGACACACGACCTTGAAATGGCTCAAAAACAACTTCAAGAATACGCCGAAAAACTCAAAAACAGCAACCGTGAATTGACCGATTTTGCCCACATCGTGTCGCACGACATCAAAGCACCGCTTCGCAATATCGGCTCCTTCACGCAACTCCTCGACCGCCGTTTTGTCGGTGTTCTCGACGAGCGCACAAAGGAATATCTGACCTTCATCAAGGACAACACACGGCAAGCAAATCGGCTCGTTGATGATTTGTTGAGCTACGCTAAAATTGATAAAAATCTCGGCGAACCGACTGCCGTTTCCTTTGAAAATGTCGTTCAGTCTATCGAATTACTGTTTCAATCCACCATTTTGGAGCGAAAAGCCATGATAGGTTACGACAATTTGCCAAGCATTGAAGCCCATAAATCGCTGATTTCGCAACTCCTACAAAACCTCGTCAACAATGGGCTAAAATACAATCGTTCGGCCACGCCAATTATTCATATTAGTTCAAAAATGTATGCCGATAAGGTTGTTTATCAAGTTGCTGACAACGGTATTGGCATCGCCGAGACGTACAAAACCTACGTTTTTGATATGTTCAGACGCCTACATTCGCAAGCTGAATACGAAGGAACGGGCATCGGTTTGGCCTTCTGCAAGCGGATTGTGGAGACTTACGGCGGCGAAATTTGGCTAGAGTCTGCGGAAGGCGTTGGGACGACGTTCTTTTTTACGTTGCCAAAGGCGAAAGTGTTGGTGAAAGCCGAAGAATTAATAATGGCATAGACGTGTTTTTTTTACCCCCTCAGTATTAAAGCCTTGAAAACGTCCGTTTTCAAGGCTTTATACTGAGGGGGTGACTTTTTGCAACTTTTTTCTATTTTTGCCCTCAAAATAAGTCTTATGGAAGTTTTATACTATACTGATTTGGATTTTTCCAAAGTCAAAAAGCAGTTTGAGAAAACCGTCAATCAACTAAAAGCTGGGAATTGGACAGGTGCGGAGATTAAAAAAATGCAGAATACGGGCTATTACCGCGCTCGGTTGGATGCCGAAAATCGCCTTTTGTTTAAGTTTGCGAAGCATAAAGGAAAAACGTACATCCTCATTTTGGAAGTCATTTTGAACCACGACTACCGCAGTTCCCGCTTTCTGAACGGGGCAGTTTTAGACGAATCCAAGTTACAAAGCGTTGATAATGAAGGAGATGTGGCAGTTGAAGACATGGCTAAACTGCCTTACGTCAACCCCCGTTCGGTGCGTTTTAATCTGCTTGATAAAGTGATTTCATTCGACGACGACCAACAAGATATTTTTAAATTGCCGCCGCCGCTTATCGTTATCGGCTCGGCGGGTAGCGGCAAGACAGCTTTGACGCTCGAAAAAATCAAAATACTGAGGGGGGGTATTTTGTACGTCACGCTCTCGCCTTACTTGGTCGAAAATTCGGCGCATCTCTATTACACCAATAACTATCAGAACGAAGACCAAGAGATTGATTTTTTGTCGTTCAAAGAATTTGTCGAAACCCTGCGGATTCCCGAAGGCAAAGAGGTGACGTTTAAAGCCTTTGACGATTGGTTTACGCGTCATCGCAACACGGTTAAAGTCCGAGACAGCTATAAGATTTATGAAGAATTTAAAGGCGTTTTGACGGGCATGAGCGTCGAAAAAGAATACCTCAACCGTGAAGAATATTTGGCTTTGGGCGTGCGGCAATCGGTTTTTTTGAACGATGAACGTGAGCAGATTTATGGGCTTTTTGAGAAATATTTGACGTTTTTGAAGGAAAATAAGCTGTATGACCTCAATATGGTGTCGTTTCGGTGGCAAGGTTTGGTGAAGCCGAAATACGATTTTGTGGTGGTGGACGAAGTGCAAGACTTAACGAATACGCAACTGTTTTTGATTTTGAAATCGTTGAAAACGGCGGGTAATTTTGTGCTTTGCGGCGACTCTAATCAGATTGTTCACCCTAATTTTTTCTCTTGGGCAAGCGTCAAAACCATGTTTTATACCCAAGACAGCCGCGAAAATGACCTACGCATTTTACGAACAAATTACCGCAATTCGCCGCAAGTAACGGAGGTAGCGAACAAACTTTTGAAGGTCAAAAATGCCCGTTTTGGCTCGATTGACCGTGAAAGTACCTACCTCGTCAACGCCATTTCGGAAAAAGAAGGCGAAGTGATTTGCTTGGCCGATACGCAAAAAATCAAGCAAGAATTGAATCAAAAGACCAAAAATTCGGCAAATTATGCGGTCGTCGTCATGACAAACGAAGACAAAGCCGAAGCGCGGAAGCTGTTTCAAACACCGCTTTTGTTCTCGGTGCAGGAAGCGAAGGGTTTGGAATACGAAAACATTATTTTGGTCAATTTTGTATCGAATAAAGCTAAAGAATTTATCGAAATTACTGAGGGGGTCACTAAGGCCGACGTTGCGGCGACTGACATTCGCTACGCCCGTGCGAAGGATAAAACCGATAAATCGCTTGATGCCTACAAATTCTACATCAATTCGTTGTACGTGGCCATGACCCGCGCCGTGCGGAATTTGTATGTTTTGGAGACAAGTCAAAAGCACCCGTTGCTCAATTTGTTGGATTTGGTGGATTTGCGGCAGCTTAAACTGTCGGAACAAAAATCGAGTCTCGAAGATTGGCAACGCGAAGCCCGTCGCCTTGAAATGCAGGGCAAACAAGAGCAAGCGGATTTGATTAAACAAAACATTTTGGGCAATCAAAAAACGCCGTGGACACCGATAACAATGGCCGAATTGCAAATTTTGAAGGTAGAAGCCTTGAATTCCGACGCGTTCAACAAAAAAGCAAAAGACCGCCTGTTTGACTTTGCGCTGGTTTACAACAACACCGATATTTTTGAAAAACTCATTGCCCTCAAATACCGCCGTGCCGAAAAACCCGAAGCCGAACGCAGCTCAATCATGCGCCGCAGCTACGCGCAATATGCCGCCGACGATGTGAAAAAAGTGACTGAAAACATCAAAAAATACGGCTTGGATTACCGCGATGAGTTCAACATGACGCCGCTTTTGGCCGCTTTGAAAACGGGCGCGACGAAGGTCATTGATTTTTTATTGGCACAAGACGCCAACCAAAACGTCACGGATAATTTGGGCATCAATCCATTTCAAATGGCCTTGCAACAAGCGCACAGCAATACCAAATTTCTGCAAACGCGTCTGCCCGAACTCTATCATAAATTGCAGCCCGACCACATCAAAATCAAGGTTGACGAGCAATTAGTAAAGGTGTCGGCGCGCTCAATGGAATTCTTTTTATTGCAAAATTTCTTGGTGACGCAAACGCCAATTTTGGAACAACGCGACAATAATCTGAAAGACAATGGCTTGACGATGAACGACATTATGGACTTCGTGGAAAAATTTGATACCCGCATTTTGCCCGAATTTCGCCAAAAAAGGCAATATGTCAACAGTATTATGGCTAAAAACGAGCTAGACGGAAAGGATGTGTACAACAAAAAACTGTTTACCCGCTTGGGTCGTGGGGTCTATGTGGTCAATCCCGACCTCGATATTCAAGTGGCCGACGGCGAATGGCTCAATGTTTATACGCTGATGAATGTCGAAAAAATGACCCGCGAGCGCAACGAAGCCCTCAAAGCCGCAGCCCTTAAAATTGAGCAAGACCTCCGTCAAGCAGCTTTTCTCAAATTTCAAAAACAACAAATTGCTGAACGCAAACGCCTTGAATCTGAACGTTTTGATAAGTTTGGGAATTGGAATTGGTAGGTGGTCGTGCATAGATAAAAGCCTTGAAAACATTGGTTTTTGAGGCTTTTTACTGAGGGGGTGATTTTTTCTGGGTGCGATTTGGAAGATGGTTGTATAGGCCAAGGAGCAAACAAAACCTTAATAAATTTAAACACGTCATTGAAAATTGTCTTTATTTTTTATTTTAGAGGAAAATTTGTAGTTTTGTGCTTTATATTTAACCAATTTATTGCTTTTTATGCTTATCATAGGTACTACAACCACCACTGTTGAACATTACAAGGATGCTGCCGAGAGGCATCTCCAAGTCTGTTCCATTTTGTTTAAGCAATTAGATTACCGTCAAAATTTTAGAGACATCAACAAATATCAAAATATTTTAGCAGAGCTGTATTATTTGAGTGGCTACGTCGTAGAGTGTGCTATTAATTATACCTATCTGATTCATAAGGGTTTCAATGATAGTGATAACTATAACCAAAGCCATCATCCAACTATTCGCCCTTGTTGGGATGCTCGTGTTAGACTGAAAGGTCATTTTAGATTTACTGGTAGTAATACGCCTTCATGTGAAGAAATTTTAGCGCAATTACCTTCAAACCTTCTTCCTGATTATCTAAAAAATTTAGGAAATGTTATAAGAATAGGATTAGTCGGGCAAGATATTATTAGAGAGAAAATGCAACGCCATTGGGATCCATCCGTGAGATATGCTTTTGAAAGTACAGGTTTAGTCTATACCAATGCAACTGCGGATGAAATAAAACTCTATTATAAAGCAGCTAAATCTTTATACAATGACTTAATTTAATTAAAAACATGATAAAATCATTTAATCAAATTCAAATTTTACAGAAAAGATTAGAAGAACGAAAATCTAATCTTCAAAAACAAAATAAGGATTTAAAATATAAAATAACCAAACAACTCAATCAAAAAACAACGCTTAATATTCTCTCCGAGGATACGCTCCCGCATGACATTTACGCAGATATTGACAATAAAGAAGGCTATCCACCTATTGAAATTCGCTATATTGATGCTGACGACTATTCAGATGATAAAGATTATTGGGATAATTTCTTTAATACCGAAAGTGCTTTTGAAGGAACAACACGCCGTTTAGAAAATGCTTTTGGTAAATATCCATCCATCAAAAATAATGATTTACCGACAATTGTAAGTTTTTATAGCTATAAAGGGGGTGTTGGTCGTTCGACTACACTCGCTGCTTTCGCCTCGTATCATGCAAGGCGTACAGGTGCAAAAATCTTGGTCATAGATTGCGATTTTGAAGCACCTGGTTTTTCAAACTTTTATGGCATGGATGACCAAGATTTATCGGCTAAAAATGGCGTTGTTGAATATTTGATTGATTCTTCGTATATAGAAGATAGAAATGCATTAAACCTTGATAATTATATACATACGATTTCAGCAAGTGCATCGAAAGACGCAATCGGTTACGCAGGTGACAAGGGTGGTGCTATATACGTCATGAAATCGGGTAATTTAAGTGTGGAGACAATTGAAGGAAATGACAACGCAGGGAATGGACTTAAAACCCACCAAGACCATTATTTACAAGGTTTAGCCCGTATAGATTTTTCTAATTCAGAGTTTATCGTAAAGCAATTTTCAGATATGCTAACGCATATTTGTAGCAATAGAGATTACAGCCCCGATGTTATTTTAATTGATTCTCGTACAGGATTCAACGATATTTTTAATAATATCGCTTTGCGTCTTTCCAATATGATTTTAGGCTTTTTTGGAACAAGTAGGCAAAATATTGCAGGGATTTATGAGTTTTTAGATACAATAGCGATTATGAAACATAGTCCAGAAACTATTTTGGTTAATTCCTTGTGTTCTGATGTGTCAGATAGTTATCTTGACTTTAAAGAAATAATAGCCCAATATGATAAAAAAACAGACAATGATATGCGAAATTTGCCAATATGGTCTGTGGAATACAATGCAAAAATGTCAAAAATTGGCACACCAAGAGATAAAGGTGATGACTTATTGATTTATACTGACCCTGACCGCTATCGTTTTCCTGATTATCAGAACGGTAGCAAGGGCGATACAATGTTAGAGTATCTTTCTAAACAGATAGAGAGAAAAAAAAAAGAACCTAGTGTAACAGAACGCTTCAATCAAGACGCATTTCCGAAATTTAATGTACAACCTGTTACGAAAGAGGAAATACTAACACCTTTATTAGAGTTTTTTACAAAGGAGAACTACAGTCATGCAGAAGGCAAATCAAGCATGGTAGAAAATGAATTTTTGAGCAAATACTTTTATTTCCGCAATTACTTAGCTGATATTTTTAAGAAAGATATTTTCCTAGTACGTGGCTACAAAGGAACGGGTAAGACATTGATTTACAAAGCTTTGCAAAATAAAGAATTCACAAAAAGATTATCAACGGTGTATAATATCAACAGTAATTGTACATTTTTAAATATTGTTACCTACAATAAATATCCACAACTCGGTTTAAATAATTATTCACATTTAACACTTGGATTACCCGAAGCTACGTATTACAAACGCTTTTGGGTTATCTATGTGTGGAATGAAATAATGACAAGAGCAAATTTGGATTATGTATCTAGCTTAAACAGTATAACTATTACTAACGATGAATTAACACGTAGAGAAATAGAAAAATTAATGCAAACAGATACGTTTCTTAAAATTGAAAAAGATTTACAAGCAATTGATAAACTATTAAAAGAAAACGATGATAAATTGGTTATTTCTTTTGATTATTTAGATGATATAATCCCACTTCAAACATGGGATAAAGCTAACAATGCCATAGCAACACTAATGGATTGGTGTAGAACATTGCCCTACGATAATATTTATCCAAAAATGTTTTTAAGAACTGATTTATATCATAGAATACATGGAAACGTTAATAAAAAAGGATTAGAAAATAAAATTCTATCATTGGAGTGGACTACTGACGAACTTTTTGCTTATTTTTTTAAAATAGTATATGCTAAAACAGAAGTTCAATTTATCAACTGGTTATTTTTACAAAACGACATTGAAGGTGTGAACTATATTCTAAATATTAAACAATTGTTAGATAATAACAATGGCCAAATAACACTGGAAAATAAAGATATTCTTGAATTTCTAGTTATTAATTTCTTTGGAGAATACATTAATATTCGTAAGCCTAATTACGGAAAAACCTATACTTGGTTTTATGAAAACCTTAAAAGTGCTAATGATATGATTAGTCTACGTCCATTTATTGCACTTTTGGAAAAAGCAATTAGTGATGCCTTACAAGACCAAAAATTCATTAAAGATTACGAGCAACCAATACTTATTGGAGATTTTTTCGCAAGTAATAGTGCAAGAGAGTACGCCGCGGAGCAACATTTTGTAGATATAACAAGAGAAAAAGATAATTTAGTTAAAATGTTCGCTCAAGCTATGCGGGGTAGTGACCCTTCACTAGATAAGTTCAGAAAAATGTCATTAGAAGAATACAATATGAAAGCTCTAATAGGTAAGATTTATGAATTGAATGATGATTATGCCGAACGGCACGAAAAATGGCGTCCAATGCTGGAAAAATTAGAAGACGTTGGTATCATAAAACGCAATTTATCCTTTCACGCTACGTATTCTTTTGCATTTTTGTATAAGTTCTATTTGCGCTTAGAAGGTAATCCTTCGGGCAATAGAAAAAGATAATCTTTGTTGTATCAACAAAAAGCCATTCCACACAATGTGAAATGGCTTTTTTTAGTCATTATACTGAGGGGGCCTAATTTTTCAAAATACTTTTAGATATTCGCCCTTATTTTAACAAAACCGCTAACGTTTTTCAAAAAACAACACTTTTTAATGAAGAAATTAACCACTATCACACTCCTAGTTCTTACGATGTTCACAACTTTTTTCGCGCAAAACGCCGCCGATTTGTCCGTTTATGAAGGCAATGACTTGGGTTTGACCTACGCACCGACCGCCTCGACGTTCAGAATTTGGTCGCCGACCGCCGTGAGTATCATGTTGCGGTTTTATAAAAATGACCGTCCGAATGTCTCCGAAAAGGATTTGATTGAGACGGTTCAAATGGTCAAATCTGACAAAGGTACTTGGATTTATACCGCAAAAGGCGACCGAAAAGGGCAATATTACACCATTCAAGTGACCACAACGGACGGTAAAACCCAAAAAGAAGTACCCGATATTTATGCAAAAGCCGTCGGGGCTAACGGCGTTCGGGCGCAAGTTGTGGACTTAAAAACCACAAATCCCGTCGGTTGGAACAAGGACAGAAGCCCCGTTTTGAAGCAAAAAACCGACGCGATTATCTACGAATTGCACGTTCGAGATATGTCAATTGCCGCTAATTCGGGCATTCGCCAAAAAGGGAAATTTTTGGGTTTGACCGAATTAGGGACGACTTATACTGAGGGGTCTCAAAAAGTGAAAACGGGCCTCGACCACATCAAAGAACTCGGCGTGACGCACGTTCAAATTCTCCCTTTTTACGATTATTTCACCGTTGATGAAACAAAAAGCAACGACCCGACCTACAAAAAATACAATTGGGGCTACGACCCACTAAATTACAACGCGCCCGAAGGTTCTTACGCGACGAACGCAACGGACGGGGCGACGCGCATACGTGAGCTAAAACAGATGATTCAAACGCTCCATAAAAACGGCTTGCGGGTCATTATGGATGTCGTTTACAACCACACGATGTTCGGCGAAGAATCGTATTTCAACCAAATTGCGCCGCATTATTACCACCGTTTTAAGGCCGACGGCACGTGGTCAAACGCCTCGGCTTGCGGCAACGAAACGGCGAGTGATAAGCCGATGATGCGGAAATTTATGCTCGAAAGTGTTAAACATTGGGTCGAAGAATACCACATTGACGGCTTCCGTTTTGACCTTATGGCGATTCACGATATTGAAACAATGAACTTGATTTCCAACGAGTTACATAAAATAAAACCTTCTATTTTGTTGCTCGGCGAAGGTTGGACAGGCGGCGATTCACCCTTGCCCGAAGAACGCCGTTCGTTGAAAAAAAATACTTTTAAATTGGATAGGGTAGCGGCATTCAGCGACGATATGCGCGACGCTTTGAAAGGTTCGGTGTTTGACCACAAAGACAAAGGTTTCGTGAATGGAAAAAACGATACGGAGGAAAGCATAAAATTTGGCATCGTTGCCGCAACGCAGCATCCGCAAGTGGATTATGCGAAGGTCAATTATTCAAAAGAACGGTGGGCCGCCGAGCCGTCGCAGTGCATCAATTACCCTGAATGTCACGACAATCACACACTTTGGGACAGGCTTTTGTCGTCAAATCCCGACGATTCGGAAGAAATGCGGATAAAAATGCACAAATTAGCCCAAACTATGGTGCTGACATCGCAAGGTATCCCGTTTCTACACGCGGGAACGGAGTTTTTACGGACAAAACAAGGCGTTGAAAACTCCTACAATTCGCCCGATAGCATCAACGAAATGGATTGGTCGCGGAAGCTAAAATACCAAAAAGTGAACGATTATTTCCGTCAAATCATCGCTTTGCGGCGCAATCATCCCGCTTTCAGAATGGCAACGACGGATTTAATTCAGAAAAATCTAACCTTCGTTGAGCCAAAAGCCTACGATGGTTCGGCATGGTTTACGTCAAAAAATACCATCATGTACACCCTCAACGGGGCGGCAGTTGGCGACAATTTTAAGCGGATTTTAGTGCTTTACAACGGCAATACTAAGGGGGGGCGTTTTCAAATTCCTGCGGGTAATTGGCGCGTTGTGATGAATGGCGAAAGCGTTGTGGATGAAAAAATGCGAAAAACGGTGACGAACGAAACAATTGTTCCCGCTATTTCGGCGATGATTTTAGCGGAATATTGATGTTGGAATTATCGACCTTATGGCACGGTGTAACATTTACGAAATCTTTAAGATTTCGTAAATGTTGATATTATCAACTTAAAAAGCCCTAATTTCAATTGAAATTAAGGCTTTTTACGTTTAAAAATAGCTTTAACTATTTTTTCGACGCTTGATAACGCGCAATGATTTGTTGCACTTTTTCAAGCGGCTGCGTGAGCAAATCAGCGATTGATTCAGCCGAGTAGCCTTTGTCAAAAACTGTAATGACGTTGCTCTCAATGCCTTGCTCAATGCCTTGCTCAATGCCTTGTTCAATGCCTTCCTCTCGGACTAATTTCATTCTAAATTCTGTAATTGTCATTTTTTCTTCTTTTGTTATTAGCCGTTTTTGGATGCTTGATAACGTACGATGATTTGTTGCACTTTGGCAAGCGGTTTTGATAGTAAATCTGCAATTGATTCTGCTGAATGGCCTTTCTCAAAAACAGTAACGACATTGTCATACAGCTCACTTTCACGACCTATATCTTCGCCTTGTTCAATGCCTTGTTCAATGCCTTGTTCAATGCCTTGTTCAATGCCTTGTTCAATGCCTTGTTCAATGCCTTGTTCACGACCCTCCTCGCGGACTAATTTCATTCTAAATTCTGTAATTGTCATTTTTTCTTCTTTTGTATCGTTCAAAAATGCGATGGATTCACGGTCAAAGGTATCACTTTCCTCTGGTTTTTCAAAAGGCAAATAGGCAGAAATAAAATCGAGTAAAGAAAGTATTTTCCCTTTTGATATGCCTTTATCAGTCATGCGGCGCAGCAAATTCCATTTCAATACGCCAAGGTTTTCATTCTTTAACTTATTGGTTTTCAAGCCATACCAAGCCGTTTCAAGCACATAAGCAAAAAGATTGTCTTGGGCATAAGATGGCGGGTTTTTTAATAATTTGAAAATAGGAAACTTGTACATGATTTCTGTATCGCCGAATTTCTGCGTAAAACTGCTCGGGCAATAATCGGGGTCATCATCTACCAACAAAGCAATTGCTTCAATTACCTCACCGTATTTATCATAAATTCGGTAGTAATATTGGAACATTCGTTGCCCAAATTTATCATCTCTATACGCTTGAACTTCAATGTGAACGAGAACAGTTTGGTGCGTTCCGTCGAGCATGTACACGCGCATCAGCACATCAACAGCACGATTCCTTGACCGACTACGCACCCGTAAACGCTGTAATTCTTTATCCAAAAAATCAGGTTGGCGCGAGAAATCAACATCTGCTGACCATTTTGGAAAGAAAAAACGGAGAAAGTCATCCCAATGATTTTCAATGGCGAGCTTCCAAAGTTGGTCGCGGGTGTCTTGAAACTGACGTGGGCGATTAGCTTTTTTCGCCTTTTTAGCTACATTTTTCATAGTAAATTTTGATTTAATAATTCGTTTTTTGTAAGCCGAAATATAGACAGATTTTGGAAATCCAAGCTTTTTGAACGATTTTAAAATCATTTTTGAAAAAAAATAAAAATATTTTCAAAAAAAAATTACCCCAAGAATCAACGTATTTCAATCCTCAAAAATGTGTGCATTTTTTCATATCAAAATCACGATGTAAAACATTGACAATCAAGTTTTTAGAGCAAAAAATAGACCCCTCAGTATTTGGTCGTTTTTTGACACATTTTTGACATAGAAAACAAGTCAAAGGCACATCTCAAAATGCCTGTTTTCAAGCATCGAAAAACCGTACCCCTTGACAATTGATTTTTTTTACCATTACCTTTGCGGCAGATTTGTAGGTCAACTACAACGATTTCTTTTATCAAATTTCTATGAAAATTATTATTTAAAAAATTCAAAAAATGTTTAATTCAAGTATCCATTCATTCATCAATCTGCTAGGCTTTAAAGCCTCGACGATGCCGAAAGCAACCAATTGCTTTGCGGGTATTTGTCGCATAGACTGGAATGCAAAAGGGTATAAGAATTCGGAACAGGTGAGTTTTTCGGTGAGTTTTTCGGTGAATTTTGATAAAAATACGGATAGTCCAATGTACCCACGGCTGGACAACTGCTAACCAAAAGAGGTTTCGTCAGTTGTCGGCGACAAAACGCGACAACGACGGAACGATAGTGTTTGCCAAAGGCAAAAATCAAGGTTAGTTACAATTTCTTCCCTAATTTTTTACTTTTCTACGATTTCTTCCTTCTCCCGTTCGCAAATGGCATTCGCCTCTTGTCGCACTTCTACATTGTTTTTTAGGCTTAAATTAAAGATATTTAAGGAAATTTAAAGTTTTATAAAGAAAAATCTTTATTAATTTCGGATTCCCACACTTGCCGATGTCGCAGAGTTGGTTCATGCGGCGGACTGCAAATCCGCAGACGAGCGTTCGAATCGCTCCTTCGGTTCTTTGGTGGTTTTGAGCTATGGTTTTGGGGTTGGGCGTCACGTAAATTTTTAATTTTTAATTCAAAAAAAAGAGAGTCATGGCAACAACGATAACAACACTGCAATTGCGGCTTGCTATCGCCCTCATTTTACT
>JAYSRS010000448.1:0-33888 GCA_043720935.1 Saprospiraceae bacterium | reverse complement strand
TTTTGAGTTACTCAAAACCCAAAACTCAAAACCCAAAACTCGAAAGGTAGGGCATGACATTTACGAAATTTTAAATTTCATAAATGCTGGGCTAATTTCTAATAAATTTATTAAAAAAGCGAGGCTGTCCTTTTGAGACAGCCTCGCTTTTTTTTGACAACCTTCCAAGGCTTTCAAATCCTTGGAAGGCTTAGTCATCTATTCAAAAATTACTGTTTTATCACTTTTTCTACCAATGTTTTTTCATTCGTTCGGACTTTTATGAAGTAAACACCAGATGCGAAAGACGCCATATTGACGGGCAATAACAATTCTTTTGCCCCATTCAATGCCGTTTTTTGTTGCCACATCACGCGACCGTCAACGGAAACAATACTAATATCGGCCTCCGTTATGGACTGTTGAACCAAGAGATTGATGTTCAAAAAGTCGTTTGCAGGGTTCGGGAAAACGCGGAGTTTGGCCCCCTCCGTAATTTCAGCCGTTGGCGTCGATAAAGTCGGTTCAACGATTGTTCCACGACCTAAAACACCCGCCGAAGCGGTATCTCCTTGCGCCGATGATAAACGAACGCGCGTATCATAATTAATCATATCCATAACGGCTACATCGTCAACGAACCAACCGATTCTAGCATCCGCGCTGTCCGTACCAAAACGCCAACGGAAATTGACCGATTGACCAACATAGCTGCTCAAATCCACCGCAACGGGCGTGTATTGATTGACCGCACCCCACCAAGCCCGTTGGCCTGGAACAGCAAAAATCGAATATTGGAGTTTACCACGGTATGGGTTTTTAAAGATTTTATCGCCCATGTCGCGCCACGAATTCCCATTGTCAGTCGTAACTTGTAGAATACCACCATCAAATCCTGGCTCGGTGTCGTAGCGGTGATAGAAATTCAAAATGGGCTTACTGCCTCTGACCGTCAAGGGTTGCAAAAATTTAGCGGCTTGGTCAGAAGGGCCGGGTGTTGTGGCATAACCGACGCCTAACGCCTTCGTTCCACTACGTGCATAGAGGGTTTGGAGTTCCCAAACGTTCGTATTGCGGGTGCTTTCATAATCCCATTTTACATCACCCGCTTCGAGATTATCCAAGAATTGCGCGAGCGATTTTTTAGTCGCATCTGTATTAACCTTATACGTAAACGTTACAGTATCATTGTGATTCATTGCGCCGATAGCGAAACTCAAACTCGTTCCCGTTTGCGTTACTGCACGGCTCGCCGAACCCGCTACGTAGGTCGCAAACTGTGGTACTTCGTCCGTTACGACAACATTACTAGCTGCGACGCCTTTGTGGTTAATCACGCGAATGGTGTAAGTAATCTGGTCACCCGCCTTGATAAAATCAGCCGCCGACTTCGTAATTTTCAACGTTTTGATGCAATAAGGATATTTTTCATACCCCTCAGTATTATCGTCTGCGGCGTTAGCCGAACCTTGTTTGGCATCATAACCCATGCCTCGACGGGCAAAAACGGCCCAAATCAAGCATTGATTTGCGCCGCCATTCGCTCTGTCAGCCGCCAAAACGGCATCCCTTGCATCCAAAATGCCAGGATTGCAAGGCTGAATTTTCATTGCATCCATCACTAAACGAATGGCCTTACCGTTGCCACTGTTTACATTTTTCAAGTTGGCATCCCAACCGTACAAATCAGACATGGCCCAATACATATCCCAAAGAGCCGCGCACCAAATTTCACCAATTGCGTGGACTTGTGGGTTCAGAATAAGATCGTCGTAAGTCTGTGTACTGATAGCTAGGTTCGTTGTGTAAGGGGTCGTTCGGATACCCGTACCCGTTACAGGTTGCCGCGAGGCAAACGTACCGATGCCCCGAACTGTCGTTCCTCTGTCACTCGGACGTGCCGTGAGTGCTAACGACAAGAAATCGCTCCATCCTTCACCCGCTTGCTCGGCGTTTGTCAAGCAAGCCGTGTTCAAACGACCACCCGTCAAACGGTTTGAAATACCGTGCATATATTCATGAATAATAATACCATTGTCAAAATCACCGTCAACTTCGGCGGGTTTCGGTGTAGCAGTTGTATAAAGTGACAACTGCAAAGTACCCCCACTTGCGGCTGCCCGAAGGCGGTCAGCATCACTTTTTGAAATACCAACAACTGGAATCGTCACTTGCCCACCGACTGCTCCTGCGGCCATGCCCGCAACATTGTCGTCAAAAAAGCACAGAATGACACCAATCGCGCCTCTTTGCTGTGCTTTCAAGGCTTTGTAGCCAAATTCGCAACCCCCACGGTCAATCAAAGCGATTTTTCCCGTCAAGTTAGTTTGAATCGCCGTTCCGCAAGCGAGGGTCGGCGAGCCTGTTCCATCATTAACAAAAACGGCACTGCCCGTGACGGGTGTCGTTGAAATACCACCACCGAAGGCTGCGGCAATCGCGCCAATGTCAGAAATCAGAGCATTTGGCGCGGTGACGTGTAACAGTTTTTGAATACCTGCGTCGTTCCACACGTACATCTGCATACGACCCGAACCACCATCAGGCGGTGTTGCAAAATTGGCATTGTTGCGAGCGGGTGTTGTGGCGTTGCGCGAATCCTGGGCTTGCGCCAAAACATGGTCGTTACCAGCTCCTTGAGTAGAATAATTTTTAAGCTGAAAATTGCCCGAAGGCTCGTCAAAACCGTAGCGATACGTAATGTCGTGAATCATATTGTTCATGTAAAACAAGTTCGTTGTGGCGGCTTGTTTTACGGAATCTGGCTCGGCTGTTTTTGAGTAATAGTCATTGAAAGTGAGCGTTGCACCACCGTTCGGTTCATCATTACTTGAGGCATTGGTGTTTGTCAAATCCAAAAAAGCCCACACGTTGTTGCCGCGTGTAATGGTGTATTCAGCACCTGCCACACCGTTTATATCGTGCCAACCGTAAGGCGAAGCGAGCGAATCGGCTGGGTCAAGAACAATTGTTCGGTCGCCATGATTGGGGCTTTCAGTTGGCAAAGCGAAAACGTTGTAGCTACCGCCACCGACTAAACTTGTAAGCGTTCTAACCGTTTTTGCTTTATTTCCAACCTTTTTTACGGCCAATTGCTTAGACTTTTCGGCTAAATTACTAGAAAATAAGGTCGAATTAATGGCTTGCGTCACTTTATTCTCTGCCAATAATTCTAAGTTTTTAATTTTTAATTCAGGAACACCCCCCTCAGTAGTATGGTCGTGGAGGCCGTTGCAAGTGCCTTCCAAGCGGCTGTAACGGTTGTGGTCAACGGTGCAATGAACGGTGTAACTGACTTTATTGAGCAGCTTGCCCGTCAAGGCGTCAATCCGAACGCTCCAATGATCTTGCCCGTCGGGTTGGTCAATGTTGATGTCCCACGCGAGGCGTGCCGTGGTTTCAGTCATTTTTTGGTACTTCAATTTGACATTAACATCTGACAAAACGAACGTGCCTTTGTCGAAAATAAATTCACTTTTCGACGGTTGACCTTTCAAAACCAACCCCTCAGTAAGCGGCACTTTCAGCGCTTCGCAAGCTGCTTTGATGGCGGCTTCGGGCGTCAGTTGCGGCTGAGTAGCATTGACAGTAGCTGCAAAATTGGACATAAAACGATTGCCCGCGTAGAGTACTTCGCCCGAAGGCATGACATTCACATTTACCAAGCCGTTGAACAACTCGATATTGGCGTTTTCTTGAAGAATGTAAACGTGGGTCAGGCCATTGGCTTCGGTCGAATAATAGTCTTGAACGCGGACATTTCTGACGTCTTCAGGCGTCAAATGCCAAGCATTTTGCTGTTTTTCAAGGTAGCGCAACGCAATATTAACAGCGTCGGGATGCGGCGTCTTGGTTTCTTTTGAACTTTGAGCATTTAGCCCGTTGCTCAAAAAAGAGAATACCAACAACGCGAAGTAAAATAGTTGGGTACTTTTTTTCATGTACTAAAAAAAACTTTAAGATGAATGTGTAAATGATTGAAGTGATGGATGGGATTGTAGATTCTAAAGCATGGGTAAAAGTAGAAAAAATAATTTAGGTGAGTGATAAGTGAAAAGTGAAAAGTGAAAAGTGGCCTCACTTTTCACTTTTCACTCACCTAAATTCATATTCATAATACACTTGCCAACCGATTTGTTTACCCGACGTTCTATCGCGGGTCTGACTGCTAATCGGTAAACCATTGAAATCGTAGAGAAAAATGACTTCACGCCCTGCTGTTTCTACGCGTATGAGGTGTTTTGAGTCGTCATAAACGTAATTTACTTCCGAAATTTCGATGGGTTGCTCGCTGCTGTCATCGCGGATAAACCGCTTCATACGCTCGCGCAAACCCGTTTCTTTATTGTGAAATGGGTAATAAATTACGCCATTTTGAGAAAACATGACCGCTCGGCGATTGTTGTCGAAACGGACGGAATCCATCCTGTTTTCTTCGGCAAGTTGGAGGCGAAAACTGTCCGCAAACCATTCATAATTGATGGAATACTCGTTAAATTCACCAATGTGCATTTGATGGTGCGACTCCACGACGAGGCGTCCTTCTTCATCATATTCATACAAAATGACTTCTCGGATGGAGTCGCGCGCGTCTTTTCCACGGTGAAAACGGTAGCTACGAAAGCATTTTGCGTTTCTATCGTAGTAATTTTCGATAAAACCAAAAGGTTTTCGCTGATTGTCGGACGTCAGATTAAACTCGTATTTGGCTAATTTCCCGAAAGGATTGAAACACAATTTTTGAAGCGGCAAGTAGTCTAACTCCGTTGTGTCGGTCATCAAATCAGGCATCCGAATGGTGACGGCTTTGATATTTTTTGAGACAATAAAGGTGCTGTCTTCAAAAAATTCTTCAAAATGGTAATACTGTTGCGCGGCCAAAAAAGGCGATAATTGGCACAATAATACACTGATAATCAAAGTGTTACGGTATTTTTGACACATTGAAGTAAAAATATTTTTCATAGGCATTCCCTTGTAAAAAAATGAGTGTTGGTAAATCGTTGCTCTTGATTGATAAAACGAAAGTAGTTATTTATCTGACATCATTGGGTTAAAGTGTAAGAAAAATTTTCGATTCCAACGTCGGCGAGGTTCAAAACCTCGCCGACGTTTTACTAAAAAAAGCCTTGAAAACGGGCGTTTTCAAGGCTTTCCTTCTGAATGACAAAAAATACTGAGGGGGTCGAAAAATTAGGCGGCTGCTTTGAGCGTCTTTTGTTCAAGCATCAAATTATCGAAACGGGCAAATTGTTGCCGATAAAATTCTTTATCTTCGGTCGTCAAACCCGCTTCAATATTTTTATGGATAAGTACATCAATATTATCGGACAGAAAATTGTTCCAATCCATTAATTCTTCAAAGGACATACTGAGCATGAAGTTTTTAAGCAACTCATGCTTATCTTCTGCTGTTTCAGCGTGTTGGTATTTTTTTACAAAATCATCGTGATTCATCTTTTTCATTTTTATTCTGTTTTAGATGATATAGCCAAGAATACGGCGTTTATCATTGATTTTATCTAATATTTCATCGCGGTAAGCCCATAAAGTTTTATAGCTTCCTCTTAGATTTTTTAAGAAATTGGCTTCATACACGACCGTCATGTGCAATGATTGGTAGTAAATTTCTAGGTATTGCGCTTGTTTTTCACGTTCTTCTTGATTCATAGTGGCGTTTGTTAATTAGTTATTCTTCAAAGTGATGCAAGATTAAGGTTTTGCAAGCAATCTACCAACTTTTTACTGTTGCAAAACCCCGTTTTGAAAACATATTTTTTCCTTGATTTTAATTCTTTTAAAATATGAAGGTCAGATTTTTAAGCAAATTGCGTGGGAAAAGCCTTGAAAACGCCCATTTTCAAGGCTTTTTAAGTGCTTATTCTGAGGGAGTCTTATTGCCCTTCAATCAACTGAATTTCCTCCGCATCGTCAATCCCAAACAACGCATACACCAAAACGTCAATCGCTCGTTCTTCTGTTTGCGTATCCGCTTGGGCATCGGCCTGTTTTTTAGATAAAATCGTTTCAACCAAATTTTCAATTTGTAATCTATCGTCAAAACTAATATTTGTTGGTACGATAAAATTACGTAAGTATTTGAAAATCAATTGATAACCGTTCTGAATTTGCGTACAAATATGTGAGATTTGATACCAACCAAGTTTAGAATTTAATAAAGCTAAAAGCACTTTATCATCAGTCGGCAAAATCCACATCGAGTTATTACAAAACGTTCCGCTTTCGTCGTAGATAAAACACGGCGTCACTTGAAATATTTGATACATAATTTTAGGCTTATCAAATTCTTCGTAATAATCACAGGCTCTAAGTTCCCACCAATAATCACCTTTATCAGTACGTATCGTCGCTTTGTTTTTAAACGGCAAAAGCCACGCATATACTGAGGGGTAGGTTTTTTGTAACCAAATTTCTGGTTCTTCATTGGCTATATTGTCCGCTTTCGTCTTACCCTTTTTAAATCCAATTAAATATTTATCGGTCTTTGGCACTTGATACCTTTTAATATCGCGTCCTGCCAAAAACGGTTTGATAATTTTAGCGGCCTTCGGGTCTTCGGCAATAAGTCGGTCACGCGTTTCAAGGTCAATGACGAATGCTTCGTTTAGTCCCGTTTTTATCCCATAAAAAATCTGTTCTTCCGTAACGAATTCTCCCGTTTTTTTCCCCATTTTCCTAACACTAACATATTTTCCAAGCGTTTGTCCCGCTTTTTTTATTTTATTGAGCAAAGCCAATTCTTCTTTTGTAAGGAGTTTCCAACTGTCAACGGCCAAGGATGTTGAGCTAATGCGGGAACTATTTTCTTCGAAATAATCTGTCAAGGTCATTTTTTCATCTTCTCCTGCCGTATTTTTTTTGATGCCGAAATCCAATGAATCAGGTTTCAGATAGTGAAAATCAACGGTTTCTGATACGTGATTTTCTGAATCTTCGTTTTCCACAATACCTTCTTGCCTAAACGTTTCTCTAAGTTTTGTATTCTCAAAAGCGATGATAGCAGGATACGCAGCTACTCCCTTGAACACAGGCAAGTCGCCGAAGTCAATAATACTGAGGGGGGTATAATTGGCGAGGAAAGTCCGCAAATTTTTACCGTAGTCCGCCCGCATAAATTTGTTGGAAACAATCATGCTAAAGACGCCCGACGGTCGCAAGAGATTGAAACTCAGTTCAATAAAATACACCAACATATCGCTCATGCCACTGCCCGAACGGAAAAATCGCTCGGCAAATGCCTTGAAAGCAGACGATAATTCTTCTTGCGGAATGTAGGGCGGATTGCCAATAATGATGTCAAAGCCTTCAAATTCGGCTTTGTCGTTCAGCACGTCGGGAATCTGAAACCGCCACTCAAAGGCTTTTCGGCAAAGACGCTCATACTCTTGTCGCTCTTGTTTGAGTTTTTCAATTTTTTTGAACAAATTATCCACGCTAATTTGCTCTTTTTCTTTCAATTTTAGCGGCTCGACGTCGCCAAAATCAAACGTAGATTGAACGCCTTGTTCATCGTCGGTTTTGATTTTATATTTTTGGTAAAGCGTTGTTTTATGCTTCTGAATTTCGACATCCCAATGTTCCCGACGGTCGGCAAAGCCTTTTGTAATCTTGTTTTTGAGGTCGTTTATTTCTGCACGAACGGCTTGTTTTGCTTCACTATTGCGCTCTTTGAAGTAATCATGACGGCGTTTTCGGTACACATCAATCGAATTTTTGACCAAATTGGCACTTGCAGCCATCGGAAACCGTCCGACGAGTGAATCCCCCGAGAAGATATTAATGTCGAGATTCGGCAGTGTTTCAAGTTCACGAAAGCCCGACGCCCGTGTGTAGTAGGTGTTTTTCAACAATTCAATCCACAGCCGCAACTGACAAATTGCAATAGATTTTGGATTAATGTCCACGCCATATAAGCAATTTTCGATAATCGTTTGCTTCTCTCTGAACAACGTTTCTTGAATCCGTTGACTTTCGGGGTCGTCGGGCGTGTAGGCAAAAAGTTCGGGGTCATTGTGTCTAAAAACGTGCAATTCATCGCCTTTAATCTCAATCCGACATTTCAATCCGTTACCGTTTTCGTCAGCCAAAATGCCCAACTCTGATTTCATCGCCATCATTTCATTGAGAGCCGACACCAAGAAATGTCCCGACCCGACGGACGGATCGCAAAGGCGAATAGAATTGAATAAAGCATTGATTCTCAATACATCCGTAGCCTTAAAAAAGCGCGAGCAGTAGTTTTTTAAGTCCTCAAAAGTCTGCACATCTACCCCCTCAGTATGTCGAACTTTTTGAAGGGCAATGTGCCGCAAGGCTTGCCGCGTGATGTGCATCGTGACGAAAGCGGGTGTAAAAATTGCCCCATCTTTGTAGCCGTTTAGTTTTTCAAATATTTTGCCCAACACCGCCGCATTTACCATCGAATCGGCTTTGCTGCGCATGTTATTATCGTCCGTTTCGCTACCAAAATTATAAGCACTTAAAAAATCGAGGAGATACCGAAGGGTTAAATCGCCGCCCGTTTGGCGTTTTCCATCGGCATTGAGTAAGCAAGTTGCCTTGAAAAACGGGAGTTCTCGGTTAGGCGAAATCGCATCAATGCTGAATAATTGACGTTCCAACGACTCTTTTTGAATCTCGAAAAGCGAACTATTGAGATACGGAATATTGCCAAATTCTTTTTGAATATGCGGTTGCCGTTCGTCGGTTCGCTTCGCCAAAACCTCAAAAAACAAATCGTAGAGGCTATCAAAGTTCTTAATTGTACGGTTTGTCAAGAAGGAAACGATTGTTTTTTCGGGCGTCGAGGCGGCTGTTTTACCTTTTTTATTGTTTTTATTGTGGTCGTACTGAATAATTTGAGCCTCCAAAAGTTTGAGAAACAGAATCCGATTGAGCCACGTAATGCACAATTCAAGGGCTACGCTTTCTATCTGCTCGGTGCGTGTATCGCCAAACAAGTCCTTGTCTTTTAGTTCTCCGAAGGTGTTTGTTATTTCAAGCCTGTTAATTGTCAATTCCAAAAACGAACCACTTAAACGTTCTCCTTCGGGCAACCGCTTGATAACGAGATTGCCATTTTCATTTTTGCTTTCGCGCAAGCCCAAAATGTGCAGCAATTCGTTATAAAAAGGCACATTTATGGAATTGGCATCTTCGGCTGTCGGGCGGATATTGAGCAAATGTGTCGGCGAAAAAAAGCGACAAAGGAGTGCCAAATCGTCTTTTTTACTGAGGGGGTTCACTTTTGACAAATCAAAATAGAGACACTCGATGTCTGCGTCGTTTTTTTCAAGGAGATTTTCAAGGTCTTTATAAAAAATATCCGTTGTATGCTTTTTGTTGTAGCAGTTGTCAAACAGTTTCCTAATCGCCGTATTTTTTCTAAAAAAATCGGCAAAAGTTTTCTCATCAAACACGAACCATTGCACCAAATCAGTTACAATTAGGTGTTGAATGCTTGAATTTCCGCTTTTTATCTCTTGAAAGTAGTACAAAACCAACTCATGCAAGGCTTTTGCGTTTGGTTTTTGAATGGACATCATTTCTTTTTTATTGCCCTCGGGTTGTTTAATCTCAAATAGCACAACCGCTTGACTTTCTGTTGTTTTACCGTCAAAAATAGCGAGGTCAAATTCAACACCTGTTTTTTTATTGACCAAATAAGGGCGGTAAAACGTGTCCCGCAAGAAGTTTTGCAAGGGTATTTCGACCGTTTTTTCATGAACGCCTTTTTTAATTGCCGTTTGAAATTCGGCCAAATGTGTTTTGAAATTGCTGAATTGTGCCTCGTCTAAGGCTAGTTTTTTCAAACCTAAATCCTGTATTTTTTTGATTGTCAACTGCATGAATCGCCTTTTTTTTGTTTAAAGTTCGTTTGAGGGCAAATATATAAAAATTTGATATTTCCGCCGCAAAGCGTTGCAAGAACTTAAAAAAACGTTGATTTTGGCAAGCATTTAGCGATAAGGTTTTTTTTTTCGGGTCGGATAGTATTTCTTTGCACGGCTTTTTTGAGCTATCTGCTTCGACAGCGTAAAATAAAATGATTTTTTCAACCAATTTTTCTTTAAAGACTAGATTTTCAGCTTTTTACAAATCTCAATTTTTAAGAATAAAAAATACGAACCAAGAACATGGCTCTGATTCAGAAAATTCGCGGAATGTCAGGTTTAGTCCTGATTGTAATGTTTACAGCAATTTTTTCCTTCATCGGAATGCTGATTATGCAAGATGCTAACCCGGGCGGCGGTGCCAATACAAGCCTTTTCGGCGGTGGTACGACCGTGGCAAAAGTGGCGGGTCAATCGCTCGATATGAAAGATATTGAACGGATTGCGGAAGTAAAATACGGTACACGAAGCGGCGATATTCAAGTCCGTAACCAATTGTTCAACGTGTTTGTTGAAAATGCCCTCGTGACGAAAGAAGCGGCGGCGGCAGGTTTAGGCGTCTGCAAAGACGAGTTGCTCGACCTTGAATTTGGTCAAAACATCAGCCCCGCTCTCCTCCAAAACCCTGCGTTTTCTGACCCACAAACGGGTCAAGTGAATCCGCAACAGTTGCAACAAATCAAGCAAGCGATTCAGAACAACACGATGCCCGCACAAGGCAAAATGTATTGGGCAGAAATCGAAAAGGAGGTCATTAAGGAGCGTTTGCAAGTAAAATTGACCAATTTGATGACAAAAGGCATCTACACGCCGTCGTGGTTAGTGGATGAAAGCTACAAAGAATTGACCGAGCCGATTGATATGCTCGTTGTCAAAGTGCCTTTCACGAGCGTGGACGACAAGGACGCGCCCGTGACGGACAACGACATTGAAGCCTATTTGAAGGACAATAAAGGCCGTTATATGTCGGAAGACGAAACACGGACGCTGGATTTTTTAAGCTATGATGTTATTCCTTCGGAAGCGGATTCGGCAAAATTGCGCGATAGACTCAACGCCTTGAAAGCAGGTTTCATCGCCGCTAAAAATGACTCGGCTTATGCAGCCATGAACGGCGGTTTTTTCGCCGACCAATATGCGGGTAAAGAAGGCGTCGGTGTGTTGAAAGATTCGTTGACAAATGCACCCGTCGGTAAGGTTTTCGGCCCTTACGTAGAAGGTAAAATGTTTTTGGTGACTAAATTGGTTGACCGCAAAAACGTACCCGATTCAGTCCGTAGCCGCCATATTTTGATAAAAGGCGACGGTTCGGCTAAATTGGCAGACAGCTTGAAAGCACTCGTTGAAGCAAATCCTGCTATGTGGGATTCACTCAACATGAAATTTTCGGGTGACGAAGTGGCGAAAACGAGAAAAGGCGACCTTGATTATGTGGCACAAGGCCGTATGGTAGCGGAGTTCAATAATTTGATTTTCTTCAAGGCCGTTCAAGGTAAATATTATACAGTAACGACGCAATTTGGTACGCACATCGTTCAAGTGACGGGCGTAAAGACGGGTAAAAACGAGCCTTATTACAAAATGGCCGTTCTTCGTGAATCTATTATGCCAAGCCCTGAAACGGACAAAGCAGCCCGTAACGCAGCCGATGATATGTTGTTATCCGTTAAATCGCTTGAAGATTTGAAGAAAAATGCTTTGGCTAAAGGCCGTTCGGTTATTTCAGCACCGCCTTTCCGTGCCAATGACGCGCAAATTCCTTCATTTGGCAATGCAACAGCAGCCCGTCAAATTGTCCGTTGGGCATTTGAAGCCAAAACAGGTGAACGCGGTAAAGAAGTTTTCTCTATTCAACAACAAGGCGAGCCATTTGTGAGTCAATACGTGATTGCAGGTTTGAAATCAATCGCGCCAAAAGGTTTGCAATCCGTTGCAAACGTTCGGGAACAATTGACGCCCATCGTTAGAAACCGCAAAAAAGGCGAGATTTTGAAGGCGAAAATCGGTACGGTAAGCGATTTGGCAACTTTGGCGGGTCAATACAATACTAAAATTGATTCGGCAGTCGGTGTTACTTTCAACGCGAACTTTGTGCCAAGCCTCGGACAAGAGCCAAAAGTTATGGGCGTTGCGTTTTCAACGCCTGTGAACAGCATTTCTGCACCCGTTGTTGGCGAAAGTGGCGTATGTGTTGTAAAAGTGATTAACAAGACGACTTTGACAAATTCACCCGTTGATAAAAACATTTTACGCCAACAAGTGTCGGGCAATATCAAGCAAATGGCGCGTGGCTTTTTGATTAAAACATTGAGAAAAGAGAACGATATTACAGATAATCGGTCTAAATTTTTCTAAAATCAACGTTTTATAGAGGGTAAACAGAAACCGCCACACTCGAATTGTTCGAGTGTGGCGGTTTTTGCTTTTTTAAGTACCCCTAAGTCAATGGTACGCTAAAACTTTACGCTGATTTTTTTCTATAGCATTTACGTCAAAAGAAATCCTTTTAAATCAGTCGTATCCCTCCAATCAGTGGGTCATTTTAGCCGCTTGCATAACATGAGTTTCTAAAACTAAAATTAGCGATTATTCACAGGTGGACACCGCAAATCGCCGAAATAATACAACAAACTCACCCCTAAAAAAGTGTACATATCATTCGACCGAGAATCGCCGCGTTGATAGCCAAATTTACCAACTTTCGGTTGACTATCCGTTACGATTGACGGGTCGGATAGGGAAACGGCGATAGAGCCACCTTGCTTACGAACGTCGTTCATATTAGGATAAGATTTACTAACGTCGTCCAAATAGTCCGTAAACAATTTACGTGCGCTTAGTTCAAAATTGACGCTCCAAACTTCGCTCAACGCCACTTTGAAGCCGCCGCCATAGACAAATGCGCCTTGTGTGGTGTAATATTCGTCGCCTCGGAACTGCCCCTCAGTACTTAACGGGCGCAAATCGTACCACGTATTGTCGAGTTTTCCTTGCGGATTGAAGTTGAAAACGCCAAGCCCTGCGAACAAATACGGCGAAAACCACTGTGATTTGTCGAAGTAGTTGTAAGGCAAAAAGTTGAATTCAAATTGACCGACACCTTCAAAAATATTGGTGCGGAAATTCAAATTGCGGCGCAATTCAACGGGATTTCTAGAATCCTTGTCGTTGGCACTCAACGCGCCGTAATTCGCTGACATTTTCAAGCAAAGCCGTTCGTTGAAATTGAAACGGAAAACACCACCACCCGCTAAATGCGGACGCGTAATGTCGAAGGTCGTGTTTAAGTCGCCAAAATAATTGGACACACCGACCCAACCACCGACTTCCCAACCGCGCTGAGCCGTGGAAAAGGTGAGGGTTAAAAGGATAAGAACTGCGGAAAGGCTGATTTTTTTCACTGACAGAATTTTTTTTGTTAGATATGCTCGACTCGATTATAATTTATAAGGGCAAGGAAAATGTGAATTTTTATACGATAAAAAATTGATAATCAATATTTTACGCAATTCAACACATACCATTTATCCTTCATCATTACTTTAACGGTGCAAAGTTAGGCAAAAACGACAAACAGGGCAGTTTTCTTGCACAACAACGGCGTTTTTAACGAAAATTAGGTGACACGACTTGTTTTGACCTTGCATTTCCAATTTTCAATTATTACGTGGTAGCTTTGCGCCGCAAAAAGTCGCTGATTTGCTTCACACAGAGTACACGGAGGCCACAGAGTTTTAGATTTTAAAATGCTTCAAAACTATTGTGTTAAAAAATAAAAACTCTGTGAACTCTGCGTACTCTGTGTGAAACAAAAAATCTCAAAGTGAAATTGCTTAAAATTATATGAAAGAAAAACTTAATCGTAAGACGCCGCCGCCGATCCATCAAGTCACTTCGCTAACGTTGTTGACCCCCTCAGTATCGCGGCTCGACAATGGCATTCCCGTCTATGCGACGCGTCTAGGGACGCAGGAAATCCTCAAAATTGAACTCGTTATCCGCGCAGGGCGGCCTGAAGAACACCGCCGTTTGGCCTCGCGTATGACTGCTCGACTGCTCCGTGAAGGCACACCGACCTATATTTCGGCTCAAATTGCTGAAAAATTGGATTTTTTTGCAGGCACTTTGCAAACAAGTGCAGGTATGGACACTATTAACGTGTCGCTTTATTGCTTGACAAAACACTTGCCGAATCTGTTGCCGATTGTTGCTGAAATGTTGATTGCACCGACTTTTCCCGACCGTGAATTGGCGATTGTGGCCGATAATAATATCCAAAGATTGGCCGTGGAGCTGTCAAAAAACGATGTTTTGGCCTATCGGAAAATCACGGCAATGATTTTTGGCGACCAAACGGCCTACGGTTACAACTCCGTTCCCGACGATTACCGAACGATTACGACCGCCGATTGCCGCCGTTTTCATGGCGATTACTATACCGCCGACCGCATGAGTTTGTTCATCAGTGGTTACTTCGACGATGCAACTTTGCGGTTGTTGAACCAATATTTGGGACAAATTCTCGTAGCTCAAAAAGCGTTGCCGAAAATTGACCCCCTCAGTATTTCGACCAAAAATGCGCCGCATAACGTTCGTTTGCCACATCCCGATAGTATGCAAACGGCGATTCGGATTGGCCGTCAATTTGGCAATCGCCACCATCCCGACTACAACGGATTTTTTATGTTGAACACCATTTTTGGTGGCTACTTTGGCTCACGTTTGATGAGTAATATACGTGAAGATAAAGGTTTTACGTACAATATAAATTCATCAACTGATACCATGCACCACGACGGTTATTTCTACATTGGTTCAGAAGTCGGCAACGATGTAGTGGACAAAACGGTCGCTGAAATCTACAAAGAAATGGAAATTTTGAAAAACGACCTCGTGCCTGATGCCGAGTTGGCGATGGTCAAAAATTACTTGCTCGGCAATATGCTCAACATGGTGGACGGGGCGTTTCCTATCGGCGACGTTGTCCGCACGTTTATTACTGAGGGGTTGCCGTTTGAAGCATGGGACACTTTTGTCGAAAAAATTAGGACGATTCAAGCCCCCGAAATCAGAGAAATGGCGCAGCGTTATTTTAAAAAAGACGATTTTTTTGAAGTAATTATTGGCGTGTAAACAATTAGTAATCAATTATTTATCAAGCACTTTAATATTATGGAAAATAAGAATGCTTTATCAGAAACCCATTTTCAACTGCCGAACCAAACCGCTTTTTATCGTGGTAAAGTACGCGACGTTTACACGTTGTCGGATGGAAAATTGGTGATGGTGGCGAGCGACCGCATTTCGGCTTTTGACCATGTGTTGCCGCGCCAGATTCCGTTTAAAGGACAGGTTTTGAACCAAATTGCGGCGTATTTCCTAGCAAAAACGGCAGATATTTGTCCAAATTGGCTTATTTCGACGCCCGACCCGAATGTGGCAATTGGCGATGCTTGCGACCCTTTCAAGGTTGAAATGGTGATTCGCGGCTACCTCGCGGGACACGCCGCACGTATTTACGCACAGGGCGGACGCTTGTTATGTGGCGTTGTATTGCCCGAAGGTTTGATAGAAAATGACCGTTTGCCCGAGCCGATAATTACGCCGACGACGAAGGCTTCAGAAGGGCATGACGAAGATATTTCAAGGGAAAACATTATCAAAAATGATATTGTCAGTGCCGAGGACTATGCCGAATTGGAACGTTTGACCCGTGCTTTATTTCAACGTGGAACAGAAATGGCGGCGGCACAAGGCTTGATTTTAGTGGACACTAAATATGAATTTGGCCGAACGACGGATGGAAAAATCGTCGTAATTGATGAAATTCACACGCCCGACTCCTCGCGCTATTTTTATACTGAGGGGTATGCCGAACGCCAAAAAACGGGTGAAAAACAACGACAATTGTCCAAAGAATTTGTCCGTGAATGGCTCATGGCGAACGGTTTTCAAGGTTTGGAAGGTCAAAAAATGCCCATAATGCCTGACGATTTTGTCGAACTGACGAGCAATCGCTACATCGAATTGTTTGAAAAAATTACAGGACAGACGTTTGAAAGAAGCGATACGACGGATATTTTAGGGCGAATTGAAAAAAATATTGTCGCTAATCTTTAATTTTTTGAGATAAGGATTTTAAATCAATTCAAAGGGTATAAAAAGGGTATGAAAAACGCTTTTAAAATCGTATAATTCATTGGAAATCAATTATTTGCAAAAAGCGAATACGTTTCGGCGAGTAATCGAAACGTATTCGCTTTTTGCTTTTTTTTTGCTTGAAAAAGTATAGATTAAATAGTCAGAAAAATTTATGATAAAAAATAAAATTTGACTTTATCAAACAAGTACCTATACATTTGCCCGTCGAAATAATTAATGGCCAAATAATTATTGGTTATTAATTATTATTTTAACATAAAGAGAACCTTGTTTTTCACATCTAAAAAGAGAAAGCCAATGCCCCCTCGCATGAACTTCAATCTATTAACAAACGCTTGGCGCGACTTTATCGCCCTTCTTTTTCCGCGTCTTTGCATCGCTTGTGAACAGTCTTTGCCGAAAAGTGAACGCTGTTTGTGCTTGAATTGCCAATTGACGCTGCCCGAAACCCGTTTTCACGAAACTTCTCCCAACACTTTTACAGCGCGTTTCGACGGTCGTGTACCCCTCGAAGCGGCGGCGGCTTTGTATTTTTTTACGCAAAAAAGTCGAACACAACACCTCGTTCATCAGATAAAATACAACGATAAACGAGAGGCTGCCGTCGAATTAGGTCGCGTTTTGGGCGAAAAACTGGCACATTCGACCGTTTTTCAAGGCATTGACTGCATTGTTCCCGTACCGATGCACCCGACAAAACAACGGTGGCGTGGCTACAATCAAGCCGAAATGTTTGCCGACGGCCTGTCAGATGCGATGAATATTGACGTCAATACGACGGCTTTACAAAAAGTGAAAATGACAATTTCTCAAACCAAAATGAACCGACTACAACGCCTCGCAAACGCGCAAGAAGTCTTTGAATTGACAAATCCGAAGGCTTTGACGGGCAAAAATATATTGATTGTGGACGATGTAATGACCTCGGGTGCGACGCTTGAAAGTTGCGCTTTGGCGATTACGAGGGCATTGCCCGACGTGAAAATCAGTTTTGCAACGATTGCTTATGCACAACATTAACGAGATTTCGGACTGGGGATTTCGGAAAGGTGCAATTGCTTGATTATCAATAAATTGAATAAAAATAAATTGCTTCAATGGCAATTTTTGCTTGGGCTTTTTTACGGCGGCGTAGCTGCCAAATCTCGGTAACATTAAAACTATCAACGACTTTTTTTATGCGGTGTAACCGCAAAACGGGCGGTTTAGCGGTTACACAGCTTAGAAAAATGGGCTTATATGGAGATATTACCAAGATTTTGCAGCTACGCCGCAATTGGAAAAAACAACTTTAAATCTTGAAAAACAGCACTATTCATCAACGATTGAATCCATAAAAATGAAAATCAATGATGATAAATTGGCGAGAAATACCATTTGTTCGGCTTTTTTTACCCTTCGCCCTCGGCATTGTAGCGGCAGAGTTTGGCGGGGTCTTGCCTGCGTTTTGGGGTAACATCTGCTTGGGTGTAGCGGTGGTATGCCTCGTTTTTGTGACTGTTGGGCGGGTCGAATTTGGGCAGCGTTTTGCGTTTGGCATACCCCTCAGTATTTTCTTGTTTTTATTGGGTTCTCAATCCGTTTTTTATAGAAATGAATTGAACGCCCCGCGTCATTTTCAGCAATTTATAAAAACCGATGCCGAAACCGAGCCGATACTATTGGCAACCGTTACTGATTTTTCAGAGCGACCGAATAATTTCCGCTTAATCCTCAAACTTCAAAAAATCGGAACGGCTAGCGATTCCCTGCACGATTGCACGGGCAACGTACTCGTATATATACGTAAGGATTCGAGCGAAAAAGCACCCCCTCAGTATGGCGACCTCGTTTTGCTCAAATCGGACATTAATGCGGTTGCTGCGGTTAAAAATCCCGATGCTTTTGACTTTCAGAAATATTTGCACCGACAAAATATTCATTATCAAGCCTTTACGCTGCTTGATAATATTGCAATTGTTGCCGAAAATCGTGGCAATCCGATTACTCAATTGGCCATTAATGCACAAAAACGGCTTTTATCCCTTCTGAAAAAACACTTAAAGACCGACCGCGAATTTGCCGTCGGTTCGGCTTTGCTGCTCGGCTACCGCGATGCCGTCGGTGAAGACGTGCGGAACGCTTACGTGCAAACGGGTTCGATGCACATTTTAGCGGTTTCGGGTATGCACATTTTATTGATTTACAACGGATTACAATGGATTTTTAAAATTTATAAATCGGGCAATCGACGCTTTCGATGGACAAAAGCGGTTGTCAGTCTGATTTTGATTTGGCTTTTTGCCTTGATAACGGGCTTGAGTGCAAGCGTTTTGCGCGCCGCTGTAATGGCAAGTTTTCTCGCAATTGGCCACACAATGAAGCGGCGGGGCAATACTTACAACATTTTAGCGGCTTCGGCTTTCTTTTTATTGCTTTGGAATCCGCTATTTTTATTTGATGTCGGCTTTCAACTCTCCTATTTTGCCGTCATTGGCATCGTTTATTTTTATCCAAAAATACGAAAAATTGTTATTTCAAAACATAAAATTATCAATTGTGCTTGGGATGCTCTTGCGATTGGCTTTGCCGCACAGCTCGTTGTCACGCCGCTATCACTCTATTATTTTCACCAATTTCCGACCTACTTTTGGCTTTCGGGATTGCTCGCAATACCCGTTTCAAACGGTGCTTTATACGTCGGCATTGCCTTGTTTTTTTTGGATTGGTTGCCCTACGTGGGCTACTTTTTAGGCAAAATATTGTTCGGTTTGATTTTTTTTATGAATGAAATCATATTTTTTATACAAAGATTTCCACTTGCCATTGTTAATAACCTCACACTGCCGCTGATAAGTCTCTTTTTGATTTACACAGCACTTATCCACATTGGCTTCACAATCCACAGCCGAAAACTGCGCGGTTTCTTTGCCCCCCTCAGTATTTTGATGGTTTTGAACATCCTTTACGCGTTTTCCACAATCAAGCATCGGGAACAAAAGCGTATTGTTATTTATCATGTGTTCAAAAATTCACTTATTGATTTTTTTGAAGGTGAAAAATGTTTTTCGTTTACGAAAAAAGGAATAAAAAATCCAAGTGTTGACAATCGTTTAAAATATGCTTCGGAAAATCACCGCATTCAATTGAAAATCAAGGAAATACGCCCGTTTAGCCTTGACGATACGTTGCAAACAGGCAATTTAAGGTATCATAAAGGCTTGTGTCAATTTGATTCTTTTCGATTATTGATTGTTGATAAATTGCCAAAAGAACAAATTACATTGTCCGTCAATGCCGTTTTGATTTGCGGTAATCCACATTTAAACATCGAAGACTTATATCAAAAAGTGCAATTTAAAGAAATTGTTTTCGATGCGTCGAACAACCGCACAAATGTGAATAAGTGGAAAACTATGTGCATAAGTCTGAAAATACTGTTCCACGACATCGAAGAATCGGGCGCGTGGATGCGTGATTTGAAGACGAAATAAAATTTTGTCATTTTTAGAAATAAAATTTTATCGTTAGTAAATGGCGTCTAAAATATAAGGAAAAACACCCAAATAAAATTTCGATAGTCTATTTTTCAGTTAAAATTTAAAATGTGGATAACAAATGATAAATTTTTTGGCATCGTATTTCTTTTACTCTCGGTCAGAACGCAACGGCGTTTTTGTCTTGACCGCCTTTTCATTGGCGATTTTGATGTTACCAAGACTTTATACCGCTTTCCAAAAAACGCCCGAAGCCACAGACTTCACCGCCTTTAACGAAGCACTTGCCGCATTCGACCGTTCAAAAACGGCAGATACTGAGGGGGGTACTTTTGAAGATGGAAGGCACAACAACAACGCGCTTTTCGGTTTCAATCCGAATACAGCAAGCCTCGACAAATTAACACAACTCGGACTTTCTTCACGTACAGCAACGACACTCATACATTACCGCGAACGCGGCGGGCAATTCCGTCGCCCCGAAGATTTGAGAAAAGTATATGGCATCACTGCCGCCGACTACGACCGACTTAAAAATTTTATAGAACTCGACGATACACCTGATTGGGATAGAAAAGAACAAAAATATTGGGATAAGTACGACCATAAAACAGACTTCCACAAGGGGGTGGCTTTCGGAAATTTACCACAAATAGCGGTCAATTTGAAACAATTTGACCCAAATACTGCTACCGAATCGGACTTATTGGGACTAGGATTGGAAGAAAAAACTGTTAAGAATATGTTAAAATATCGCCAAAGCGGTGGTATTTTCAGAAAAAAAGAAGACCTAAAAAAGCTCTATGGTTTTTCAGATATTGATTTTATTCGCATAGAACAATTTGTGCAAATAGCTGATAATCAATCTATTGGAAAAGGAACTTCTGTGACACAACAAAATGAGACGACCAGTAAAAATACAGACAAGCAAACGTTAACAGTTATAGACGTTAACAAAGCCACCGAAGATGAATTGTTGGCATTACGCGGAATCGGTCGTACATTTGCGGCTCGAATTATAACTCAACGTGAAAAAATAGGTGGTTTCGCCACAATCGAGCAGCTTAAAGAAGTTTATGGACTGCCCGACACTACATTACAAAATATCGCACCGTATCTGAAACTAACGACACCTGTTTACAGAAAAATTCACGTCAATAAGGCTACACCCGATGCACTCGCGCATCCGTACATGACCCGCAAACAAGCGGAGGCATTGGTACGCTACCGATTAAATCATGGCGAATTAAAAAATATGAATGATATAAAATTAACAGGCGTTTTCGGCGATACCAATTTGGACAAGCTGAAACCCTATATTTCTTTCGACTAAATAACGAATTACAAAAACGCTTTAACTATTTTAGAGCGCAAGCTTTAAAAGTGTCTTCTGCTGACAAAAAACAACATGATTGGGACAGCAATTTTTCGGACACATTTTTTCACTAAACGTAAAAAAAATGAAAAATTATTGGATAGCATTTCTAACAACTTTGACAATTGCCGTGACAACGGTGATGATTACACGAAGTAAAAAGGGGTCAGACCGACAACAAACAGACGTTGCTCTTGACTCCCTCCTTCCAGATTATAAAGTTTTGACTGTTTCGACAGCACCAGTTCAGAAAAAAAAGCGCGTTCTGAATAATATCTACACCAAAGTCGCTATTGACAGTCTCAAGTTACCGAGCATCAACGCCAAATTCCTTTCGGCACTCAATAATCAAGTGGCACTTTTGAAGAAGGCAGACGACCAAAAAATCGGAGATTTGGAAGTCGAAGCCGACAAAATGATGCAAGTCGTTGATATTTTTCGCAAAGCAAAATCTCAAAAAGAACTCACAGCCGCCCTCGACGCCTATCAAATCAAAGGCGACGACCAAAAAGGCAACGTGCGTTTTACAGGTTATTATTCGCCCGTTATTTCGGCGCGACGCAAAGCGGATGCCGTGTATAAATATCCAGTTTACCTCTCGAAAACAAAACAAGACGAAGACATGACCCTCGCTTATGTGCGTGACCGTCAAGATGTTCGGAGTATGTGCGTAGAAGGGGTGGCTTACTTGCAATTTCCCGATGGTGAAAAACGCTTGGTTGCCTTTGATGGCGACTATCGTAAAGTATATGAAGAAGTGGACGCCGAAAGCGACCACGATTTAACAAATAACGGCGCACCGAAGAAGATTTTGACGCATTACACGTCCGTAATGTCCACAAAATATGCGACATCAAAACCGATGGGCGCGGCCAAAATTCCTTTGACAAGCGATATTACAGTTGCCGTTGATGAAGATTATATCCCACTCGGCGCGGTTTTATTAGCAGAAGTGCCGATTTTGGACGAACAAGGCAACCTCATTCGGATGGATTTACGTTTTGTCTTGGCACAAGATACAGGCAGTAAAATTCAAGGAACAGGCCATGTGGATTTGTATATGGGCGAAGGCGATGCGGCTAAAAATCGTATTAAAAACATGAACAAATACGGACGCGTTTGGCTGTTGTTGCCGAAGGAAAAGACTAAGGTTTTGGCGCAAAATCTGTAATTTTACAAGTAAGTTTTGCGTTTTGGGTTGCGCGTTTTGAGTTGCGCTTGAAAACTTAACAATTTGCTCAAAATACTGAGGGGGTGTATTTAACGACTTGCGTTAAATACACCCCCTCAGTATTTTAAGTATTTTCAAGTGATTCAAACCTAATTTCAAAATATTCTAAATAAAGTGTTAAAATCCGAAAATCTAAACAGAACTTTGCCGTTGCGGTTTTCACATATAGATTTGTGCATACTTCGCAAATTGTGTTAAAAAACATCCTTTTTTAACGAAAAACGCTTTCTGATTAACAAATTTTTACTTCGTTCTATTATGAATTGGTTAACGACATATCTCACATCTTCAATCGGTCGCAAACTTACGATGAGTTTGACAGGACTTTTCTTGATTTCATTCCTCATCGTTCACCTTATCGGCAATTTGCAATTGTTGAAAGACGACGGCGGCGAAGCCTTCAATAAATATGCGTATTTTATGACGCATTTTCCCTTGATAAAAATCATTTCTTACGGCTTGTACTTCTTTATTGTAGTGCATACGGTTCAAGGTTTGTTGCTTTGGAAAGCGAATCGGGAAGCAAAAGGCACAAGCTATGCCGTCAATCCGTCCGTGCCAAACGTCACTTGGGCCTCCAAAAACATGGCCTTACTCGGCACCATGATATTGGCTTTTTTGCTGATTCACATGGGTGATTTTTGGGCGAAAATGCACTTAGACCAATTGTCAATGCGCGTTTATGACAACTTCAACGACAATTTACCAATTGCGGACTTGTACGAGCGTTGTGCAGCAGCATTCAGCGTCTGGTATGTTGTTGGATTTTACGTTATTGGACAAATCGTTTTGGGCTTCCACTTATGGCATGGTTTCCAATCGGCCTTCCAAACTTTGGGCGTGAACCATCCTAAATATTCACCGTTTATTAAGTTGGTCGGTCAAGGTTTTTCGATTGTTGTGCCTATTTTGTTTGCGGTTATTCCGATTGGGATGTATTTGATGAAATAAATCCGCAATAACTTTCCAAGAGTTTTAAAACTCTTGGAAAGTTTAATTTTAAAAACAATTAAAAATGACACTTGTATTGAGCATTATTAATGCCTTGATTTTCACTATCATTAGTGGTTTTCATTTTTATTGGGCAATGGGTGGAAAAGTCGGTTTTGATGTTGTTTTACCTTTAAATACTGAGGGGGCTAAATCTTTAAACCCCTCAAAATTAATTACTTTTATTGCCGCTTGTGTTTTTTTAAGTATTGCTATTTTTTATTTAATTAAGGCGCATTTAATTCATTTGCAATTGCCTGATTTAATGATTAATTATGGTTTATATGCGCTTTCAATTGGTTTAATTATTCGCGCCATTGGTGATTTTAAATACGTTGGCTTTTTTAAATCAATTAAAAATACACCGTTTGCAGTTTACGATACACAATATTATTCGCCTTTGTGTTTGTTTTTAGGATTAAGTACATTGGTTATTCAATATTTAATTACTAACTGATGTCATGCAAGCCCGATAGAGTTAAGCATTAATAAGTTATATCTTGGATGCGGCGTAGCTGCAAAATCTCGGTAATACTTACATTCAGATTAACTTTACTATGCGGTGTAACCGCAAAACAGGTGGTTTCGCGGTTACACCGCACTTAAAATCGTGTATTCGTGAATTACATTACCGAGATTTTGCAGCTACGCCGCAGTGCAATAAATAACGGATGATTCCATTAATTTTTAATTTAAAATAGCTCCCTCAGTAGTACGTTTTATATATTTTTAGAAAATCTGACGCGGGTTTCAAACCCGCGTCAGATTGGAATTCATTGAAAATTAATTCATTGCAACAAAATTTTAATTCTGAAAATATATAAAACGCACTACTCAGTATTTTTATTATTTTTTAATTAAATTGAGCAATGAAAAACACTTTTATTACTCTCTATAATCGAGATATAAATCGTTTATACAAAGAAATAAATGCCTACAATTCTGACGCTTCGTTGTGGCAAAAAATGGAAGGTATTGCTAATCCTGCGGGTAATTTGGCGTTGCATTTAGTGGGTAATTTGAGTGAATATATTGGTCGTCAATTGGGCAACACCCCTTATGTACGTGACCGACCGCATGAGTTTTCGGCAACAGATTTGAGCAAAGAAATGCTTTTAAGTATGATTAAAAATACACAAAAAGTGGTCGAAAAAGCACTAGGCGGCTTAGAAATAAAGCAATTTGACAATAAATATCCCGAAAATGTTTTGGGCTACGATATGACGGTGCATTATTTTTTAGTCCATCTAAACGGTCATTTCAATTATCATTTAGGACAAATTAATTATCATCGAAGAATTTTGGAAGGGATTAAAAATGGTTCATCAATACTTGTTACGCAAGCTGATTTTTAATTTTTAATTGAGATTAAGGGACTTTGTAAAAAATACTTTACCCATTTTTATTGCTTCGATACCTTTAAAATATGTCGTCATTGCGAGGCACGCAGCAATCTTGAAGTTTCAGCAAACTGTGAATCAAGCAAAAAGACTGCTAAAATTGGACAGATTGCTTCGTGCCTCGCAATGACAACGCCATCGAGTAGTGTGTGCAAGGCAATTGAGCATGGGTAAGTTAAATTTTACAAATCCCCTAACACCCCCTCAGTATTTTCATCACTTTTAATTAATTGCAAATGATTTTCCTAATTATTCAAACAATAAAAGAAAATATAAACCACAATGGTTTTGTTGAAATAATAGCGTCGTCAAGTGTTTTAGGTTATTTATTTTTTAGAAAAATAAAACGATTTAAAAAACTTGATAAAGCATCAGCAACTAAACTCTATTTCATTTTAAGTTTAGTGTTCTTTTGCTTAGCTGTTTTATTGTCAAGTTTTGCTGCTATTAAATTTTTAATAGGCATTACAGCTTTATTAGGCTTTTATATGCTCATTATGTCTGCAATTATGCTAATGGCTTGTGAACCAATGAAAAATAGAAAGCAGTAAAAATAGACCCCTCAGTATTTACGCTATTTTTTAAATTTTAATAGACAATAAGCAACATCACTAAACCGAAAGTGATTTTTAGACTTTCATGAACAAGAATGACTAACCCCAACTTTTAAGTTGGAGGTTACAAAAATCAACAACTTACTCGGCTTTAGCCACTAACTTATTGATTATCAAAGGTTAAGATTCTTGGCTAAAGCCGATTAAGTGCTTGTTATCTTGTCCCCAACTTAAAAGTTGGGGTTAGTCATACAAGTAAATAGCGATGTTCTAAAATCTGAAAACCACTTTTGTTTTAGCATAAGAAATAGAATTAAATAATTAAAAACAATTAAAACAGCTAATTCAATTAGCGCGTCATTTTTAATTCTTCATTTTTAATTATTAATTCAACCTTTTATATTCTTCATTTTTAATTTTTAATTAAAAAAAACGCAATACGGCAATGGCATTTCAAGAAACAGATGTACATGGTCTTAAAATAAAACTCGGCGACCGCAAACTTGACGCGAAAGCACCCGAAGGACCACTCGCCGACAAATGGCGCAAGTATAAAAACAGCGTCCCGTTGGTGTCGCCCGCCAATAAAATGCGGATTGACGTCATCGTTGTCGGAACGGGTTTGGCAGGAGCTGCCGCCGCCGCTTCATTGGGCGAATTGGGCTACAATGTGAAGGTATTTACCTTCCACGACTCGCCCCGTCGCGCCCACTCGATTGCCGCACAAGGCGGTATCAACGCGGCCAAAAACTACCGAAATGACGGCGATTCCGTCTATCGCTTGTTTTATGACACCATCAAAGGGGGCGATTATCGCGCCCGCGAAACCAACGTTCACCGCTTGGCCGAAGTATCGGTTGACATTATTGACCAATGCGTCGCGCAAGGTGTGCCTTTTGCCCGTGAGTACGGCGGCTTGCTCGACAACCGTTCGTTCGGCGGAACGCAAGTGCAACGCACCTTCTACGCACGCGGACAAACGGGCCAACAATTGTTGATTGGCGCGTATCAATCGTTGAGTCGCCAAATAAAATTGGGTTCGGTGAAACTCTACAACCGCCACGAAATGCTCGACCTCGTAAAAGTGGACGGCAAAGCCCGTGGTATCATCGCCCGTAACTTATTGACGGGAAAATTGGAGCGTTTTTCAGCCCACGCCGTCGTTTTAGCGACAGGCGGCTACGGCAACGTGTTCTATTTGTCCACTAACGCCATGATGTGCAACGTCACGGCAGCTTGGCGCGCGCACCGTCGCGGGGCATTTTTCGGCAACCCTTGCTTTACGCAAATTCACCCGACGTGCATCCCCGTTTCAGGCGATTATCAGTCAAAATTGACCTTAATGTCCGAATCTTTACGCAACGACGGACGGATTTGGGTGCCAAAACGCAAGGAAGATTGTGGAAAACACCCGAACGACATCAAGGAAGAAGACCGTGATTACTACCTCGAACGCGTTTATCCTGCTTACGGAAATCTCGTGCCACGCGACGTTGCTTCACGCGCCGCGAAGGACGCTTGCGACAGCGGACGCGGCGTCGGGAAATCTGGTTTGGCCGTTTATTTGGATTTTGCCGACGCGATTAAACGCCTTGGCGAAGACAAAGTACGCGAACGCTACGGCAATTTGTTTGATATGTACGCCAAAATCACCGATGAAAATCCGTACAAACAACCAATGCGGATTTATCCCGCCGTGCATTACACGATGGGCGGATTGTGGGTAGATTACAACTTGGAAACGACAATTCCGAACCTTTTTGCCGCAGGAGAAGCCAATTTTTCAGACCATGGCGCGAACCGTTTGGGCGCGTCGGCCTTGATGCAAGGCTTGGCAGACGGCTATTTCGTATTGCCTTACACAATAGGC
The DNA here is from genome assembly GCA_043720935.1 of Saprospiraceae bacterium. Lineage (GTDB taxonomy): Bacteria > Bacteroidota > Bacteroidia > Chitinophagales > Saprospiraceae > JAAFJT01. The sequence goes on along the minus strand of JAYSRS010000448.1, from coordinate 6,937 downwards.
TCGGCTTTGTCGAAAGACATCAGAACGCCGCACATCACGACAGACACACCCGAATTTGCGGAAGCAGAAGCGGCAGCAAAAGGTCGGATTGACCAAATTTTAGGCGTCAAAGGCAATCAATCAGTGGAGAGTTTCCACCGTCGTCTGGGCAAAATTATGTGGGATTATTGTGGCATGGCGCGTGATATTGAGGGCTTGAAAAAGGCAATCGGTATGATTCAAGACTTGCGGAAAGAGTTTTATAGCGACGTTTTTGTTGCAGGAACTTCGGACGAATTCAATCCCGAATTGGAAAAAGCCTTGCGCGTAGCCGATTTTATTGAATTGGGCGAATTGATGTGCTTCGATGCCTTGCAACGTGACGAATCTTGCGGCGGTCACTTCCGCGTAGAATCTCAAGACGGCGACGGCGAAGCTCAAAGAGATGATGAAAAATTCGCTTACGTAGCGGCGTGGGAATTCACGGGCAACCCGTCTGAACCCGCGTTGAACAAGGAGGAATTGATTTTTGATAATATCAAATTGACGACGCGGAGTTACGCATAAGGGAATTAAAAATTAAAAATTGAGAATTAAAAATTAGGACGACATTAGCAGCTTAGTTCTTAATTCTCAATTTTTAGTCCAAAATACTGAGGGGGTCTAAAATTTTAAATTAACAGTTATTGGGTAGCTCGTTTAATTCTTAATTTTTCATTTTTAATTCAAATAACATGGCTTTAATTTCAAAATCTAAAATCGAAGAAGCAACGGCGCGATTGGTTACGGCCTATCAGCCCGAAGCCATTTATTTGTTTGGTTCTTACGCATGGGGTGAGCCGAATGAGGACAGCGACTTAGATTTTATGGTCGTTTTGAAAGATGATGCAGAAATGGCTTGGGATGCTTTCAGAATAGGAACTTATGCTATGTGGGAGGGTAATATTGATTTTCCTACTGATATTTTAGTTGATAAAAGTCATAGTTTTGAACATCGTTCTATTCATCCTTCTTCATTAGAATTCAAAATTAAACAAGATGGTATCACCGTTTATAGAGCAGCCTAACGATTGGCTTTTGAAATCTGAAAGAGATTTGAACGGTGCAAAATCAATGTACCGTGATACGTATTATGATCTTTCTGTTTATCATAGTCAACAATGCGTTGAAAAAGCATTGAAAGGTTATCTCTGTTTTCAAAATCATGCGCTACTAAAATCGCATGATTTGAGAATTTTATTGAGACCATGTATTACTTATGACACTGATTTTAATAATATCGTAAAGGAAACATTAGATATCAATGAGTTAGATGTGAAATTTCGTTACCCTGCGCCTCTTTTTGAACCTCCCGAGGCAGCAGCTTTAGAGGCAATTGAAAATGCCGAAACTGTTTTAGATTTTGTTAAAAGTAAAATAATCTGACCCCCCTCAGTATAAAAACGAAAAATGCGTATAAACTATTTCAAATCAATAGGTTATGAAATTAAATTTAAAAATATGGCGGCAAAAGAGCAGCACCGCCCAAGGTAGTTTCAAGGATTACGCCCTCGACGGTGTGAACGAACACATGTCATTTTTGGAAATGCTTGACGTGTTGAACGAGGACTTAGTTCATAAAAAAGAAGAACCCGTTACGTTTGAACACGACTGCCGCGAAGGGATTTGCGGCACTTGTTCGCTCGTTATCAACGGGCGTCCGCACGGGCCTTGGCAAGGAACGACGGCATGTCAGTTGCACATGAGGGAGTATAAAGACGGCGATACGATTGCAATTGAGCCTTTCCGCGCCCGTGCTTTCCCGATTTTGAAGGATTTGGCGGTTGACCGTTCGGCATTTGACCGCATTATTCAGTCGGGTGGCTACGTGTCGGTGACGACAGGACAAGCACAGGACGGTAATGCGATTCCAATTGAACGTGATATTGCGGCAAAAGCCTTTGAAGCGGCGGCTTGCATCGGTTGCGGGGCGTGTGTAGCGGCTTGCCCGAACGGGTCGGCAATGTTATTTACGTCGGCAAAAGTGTCGCATTTGGGGCTATTACCGCAAGGCAAACCTGAGGCGTCACGTCGCGTACAAGCGATGATGAAGCAACACGACGAAGAAGGTTTTGGTATGTGCAGCAACATCGGGGCTTGCGAAGCGGAATGTCCGAAAGGCATTAGCCTTGAAAATATCGCACGTATGAATCGAGAATACAATGCGTCGGTGTTCGGTTCAGCAACGACAATGTAAGAAATTTTCTCCAATCAGCCATAGTTAAGCAGCCCAACCATGGCTACGGAAGAATCGGTCGGATGTCGTTAGGCGTTCGACCGCTTTTTTTGTCATTCAGAAAGAATCTTTTTTTTTGTAGCGTAATGATACATAAAATAGAGATTCCTTCTGAATGACAAAAAATAAAAGCGGAAGTATCTTGACGACACCTCCGCTTTTGTTCTCTTAAAGTTAGTTGTTCCTTGTTTTGACTCGTTATTGTTTGTTTAGGAACGTTCGCCGAGTTTGAATTCCATCTCGACGCGTCTGCCGTTGTCTTGAAATTTGCAACGGTCGCTTAATTGACGCATTAAAAATACGCCGCGTCCGCCACATTCACAAATTCTTTCGGCAGTTGTGGGGTCTGGCACTTTTTTGTAATCGAAGCCTTTGCCTTCGTCTTTGACCGAAATTGCGAGGCATCCGTTTCGGGTGCTTGTGCGAACTTCGACCGTTTTGGATTCATCCTGTTTGTTACCGTGGATGATGGCATTGTTAACCGCTTCCGTCAGACTAATTAGAATATTACCGTAAGTATCGGGTGCAATTCGCAATTTACTAGCGAGCGATTCGATAAATAAGGTGACGCTTTCGACATTGCGTGGATTTGAACTCAATCGTAACGATGTACTTGCTTCTCTCATGCGCGTTGTGGCGTTGCCGCCGAATAGTTTTTGTTCAACAATCAATTTTAAAAAGTCGTGTGTTGAGAAATACAATGTTCATGATTCTTTTTTATCACAAAAAACGTTCCGAACTATAAGGTCTTTTAGACCCCTCAGTATCAGCGCGATAGTAAAGACGATTCTAACGAAAATGGTAACTCATTGACACTCATTATTTTGAATAATATAAAAAAATAATTTTTAGGTTGTGTGTAGCCAATAAGTTGTGTGTGGAAAGTTCAGACGACATGATTCATAATGTGACGTTGTTTTTGAAATATGCCGCAAGTTAAGGGTTTCTTAACGTATTTGTCAAGGGGGTGTTCGATATATTCTTAAATTATTTATTCGCAACATTAAAATTTCGATAAAAAATAAGAAAAATAGGCTTTTTTGAACTGTTTTTATGTTTAATTAAGTTAACTTTTTTTACGTAATTTAGCTATTTATTTTCTAACACATCAAATTTACCAAATGTTGACTGACGAAAAGTGTCGTGTTGGCGACGAAAGTACACCCGTAAATTAATTACTAGATTACATTCATCCGCAAAGTGTGAATATTTAATCGGAATTATCGGCTTTATGTCGCAATAAGACACCCCCTCAGTATTTTGCGAGATAAAACCGATAATTCCATATTTAATTGCGGAATCATCGGTTATTTACCGCAACGCAAACTTGACGCGGGTTTCAATCCCGCGTCAAGTTATAACTAATTTATTATCAATCAATTTACAAATATTTTTTATTTTGCGGTAAATAACCGACGATACCGTTTATTTCTACAAACTTATAAGTCCGTGATACAATATTAAATTTATGACAATGGAAAAAACAAAAAATACGCTGCAAGGCAAATTCTATCTCATTCCAACACCGCTAGGTGAGCCGTTTGAGGACAATCTGCACACGATTCCCGCCTACGTGATTGCCGTTATTCACAGCCTCGACACGTTTATTGCGGAACGCGCAAAAACGGCGCGGCATTTTATCAAAGCGACGAAGCAACCGACACCCCTCAGTAATCTGACGGTTTTTGAGTTTGATGATAAAGGACAATTCGCTGATTATGAAGCGATTACAGATGTACTGAAATCTGGTCGGAGTGTCGGCGTTTTGTCGGAAGCGGGTTGTCCTGGCATTGCTGACCCCGGGGCGGTCGTGGTGGCGTGGGCGCATCGGCAAAATATTGAAGTCGTGCCTTTGGTGGGTCCGAGTTCGATTTTGTTGGCACTTATGGCGTCGGGTATGAATGGTCAGTCATTCACTTTTCATGGCTATATTTCGGCAAAACGCGAGGATTTGGGAAAGGATTTGAAAAAATTGGAAGAAACAGCAAAACGCCTTCAACAAACCCAAATTTTCATCGAAACGCCTAACAGAAATGGGCAAATGATTGAAACAGCCTTCAAAACGTTAAGCCCAAACACCCGTTTTGGCATCGCCGCCGACTTGACGACCCCCCCTCAGTATATTGCCGTAAAAACGATTGCCGAATGGAAAAAAACGAAGCTGCCTGAATTACACAAGCATCCAATTGTTTTTTTAATTCTTTGATAACCAATTAATTACAGTTAATTTAATAGAAGATGTAGCAATTTTCGCTTTGGCTTTTTCACGGCGGCGTAGCTGCTCAATCTCGGTAACATTTAAACTAACAACCACTTTTTTGGTGCGGTGTAACCGCTAGACAGGCAGTTTTGCGGTTACACCGCATCAAGAATGGGGCTTATCTGCTTGTATTACCGAGATTTTGCAGCTACGCCGCAATTACATCCTAAAACCAAAATGACCTTAGAGAACATCATATCTTCCGTCCGTGAAACCTTTGTGAGACTTTATCCGTATTTTTGGTTTTTCTAATTACTTAACTTGTCCACAGATTACACCGATTAACACCGATTTTACAAGGCATTTTATTTGGAATCAGCGTAAGCTCATAGCGGTTAATATCTAAATCCATGAAAATTCGTGTAATCCGTGGATAACTTATGCTTTTAAAAATTAAAAAACGATGACAATTAAGACAAGTTTTCTAACGCTGTTTTTCTTCTTTTTCCTAACGCAAACCATTGAGGCTCAAAATGTTGCGAATGCTACCGAACCTAATCCGATAAGCGGCAATCTGCAAGCAAACGGTAATTTTTTCATTCGCGATTCGGCAATTGGCGCGGCGAATATTCCGCAATATGACCGACAACTCGTCGGTGCGGACGCTTGGTTGACGCTGAATTACAACCGAGGCGGCTACGATATTGGGGTGCGTTTTGATGTCTATCAAAATTCGCAATTGCTGAACCCCCGTGAGTCGTATTCGGCGAGTGGCATTGGCCGTTTTTATGTCAAAAAGCGGGTCGAAAATCTGACAATTTATGGCGGTTACATTTATGACCAAGTGGGTTCAGGCATTATTTTTAGGAGTTACGAAGACCGTCCTTTGGGGATTGACAATGCCTTGATTGGTTTGAATTTGGATTATCAAATTACGGATAATTGGCATGTCAAAGCGTTTTCAGGTCGCCAAAAACGGCAGTTTGAGACCTATAAATCCACCATAAACGGGCTGAATACTGAGGGGTATCTATCGGTTGGAAAAGTGAGCCTCGCACCCGGTTTTGGCGTCGTTCATAGGACGCTCGACGATGAAACAACAGCGCAATTAGTCAGTGCTTTAGCAACCTATTCTAAGGCCGACAGTATTGGTGCAAAATATAATACGTTCTCACTAACAGCTTATAATACCTTGACCGTTGGCCCGTGGACATGGTACGTGGAAGCGGCTTACAAAACGCCTGAAGCCATTTTTGACCCGAACGCCGAAAAGTTCAATCGAAACGGCTCATTAACAATGGGCAAATTTGTAAATCGTTCAGGTTCAGTTATTTATAGCAATTTAGGCTTTGTTACTGAGGGGGTCGGCATTACGCTCGAAGCCAAGCGGACGGACGGTTTTACGTTCCGAACAACGCCCTTTGCGCAACTTAATCGCGGTATTATCAACTTTTTACCGCCTACTTCTCGCCAAAATAACTACCGCCTCACGACGCGTTACGTACCCGCTACGCAAGAACTTGGAGAGCAAGCCTTTCAGTTAGATGTTAAATTGTCACCCTCCGAAAAAGTGAATATTGATGTCAATGTCTCTACAATTTCAACCTTGAAAAACGTACAATTATATCGTGAGATTTACGCAAGTGTATTGCTCAAAAGAGACGCCGACGAGTGGGTTTTTGGCCTGCAACATCAGACATATAATCAACAAGTGTATGAAGTGAAACCGAACGTCGCAAACGTCGCAACGATAACGCCGTTTATTGAATTTAAACGAAAATTAAGTGCAACGAAATCACTCAAAATCGAAACGCAATACATGGCCACGCAACAAGATTACGGCACATGGCTCTACGGCTCGGCGGAGTTGAGTATTGCCCCAAAATGGTCATTTAGCATCAGCGATATGTGGAATATTCAACCTAAAAAAACCAAAGAAGCCTTGCACTACCCCTCAGTATCGGTTGCTTTTTCGCAAGGGTCAAACCGTTTGTCGCTTGCGTATGTGAAGCAAGTGGAAGGCGTCGTGTGTACGGGCGGGATTTGTCGGGTTGAACCTGCATTTAGTGGGGTAAAGTTGGGAGTGACGAGTTCTTTTTAAATCCACTCAATTTTCATTTTTCATTGAAAACAAAAAACATTTCCCCTTGAAAAACCTTTAAGTAGGTAGAGATTTTTCACGCAACAAATCCGCCTATTTATGTTCTTAGATATTACGAAATACCGTAAACTCATTTTTGCCTTCTTTGCAGTTGCCTTCGTGGCCAGCATTTATTTTATCACGACGCTCCGTTTTGCCTTCGATTTTGAACAGTTTTTCCCACAAGGCGACCCCGATTTGGTGTTTTATCAAGACTTTATCAAAGATTTTGAGGCCGACGACAATTTTCTACTCATCGGCCTCAAAAACCCGTCACCTACTGAGGGGGTCTTCCAACAAGATTTTTTACGCCGCGTTGACAGCTTGACGGAGAAAGCCGTTG